>JAIRPX010000049.1 GCA_031256775.1 Dysgonamonadaceae bacterium | reverse complement strand
GAAATGGACAGTAGCTATAATATTCCTCCCCTTTTAAAATTGGAATTCACAAATAATAACTACTTTGGTACACATGCTAACGAAAATTCGCAAAAACCTGAAACAAATACAGAATGGCTGTTTTTTAGAAAAGGCTGCACAAACTATGAATTAAAAAATTATCAGTCAGCGCATAAAGATTTTTGTTACTGTATTTATACGCATAAGGACTTTTTAGCAGAAGCGTACTATTTGCGAGCCTTTGTATATTATGATACAGGCAACAGAGAGCAAGCATGTAAAGATTTACAACAGGCAGCATTAAATGGTTATGATGTGCCAAATGATGAATATGAAATAATTTGCAATAATAGTAAATCCGGTTCAAAATATGACAAATAAATATTGTATGAATCAATGTAAACAGGTGTGAATAAATCTCACAATCTGATTTGCCGTGTATCTTTGTTTTCAGTCGTTTGCTGCAATTCCTGAAACTTCTGCCTGAACCAATCCATAATATTCATTCCGTTTAGGTTTAAGCGGAGTTTGTCCGGTTCTTTGTCGATTTTCAGTTTCACTTCTGTCGCCGTGAACTTTCGACTGTGTTCGGGTGATAAGAAAGAAAATGATTTGATTGTCAGGCTTTTGCCCACAAACAGCATTTTGACGTATTCAATACCAAGCCCTATCTTCCGGCAAAGTTCGGCAATGCGCAAATTCTCTTTTATCATCGGGAAAAGTTCGTGAATCAGGCTTAATTCTTCCTGCGCTCTGTACGGCTCGTAATCATGCTCGGCTTTTTGCAGCTTGGTTTCTACTGTTTTTAGTTTCAGCTCTTTATCTCGCAAAAGGTTATCCATATTAAGGAATTTATCCTGCGCCTCGTCTTTGCGGTCGTACAGGTCGCGGACTTTTTCGTATGTTTCTTCTTTCTGTTCTTGCAAAATCTCGTTATCGGCTTTCAGATTTTCATTTTGCGCAAACAACTCTCTGTAATACTGCTGTGTAGATATATGCCGCGCTTCCGAGCCGTCAATGCCGCGCCGCAAACCGTATCGGCTCATCGCTTCGGCATAACTGTCCTGGTACTCTTTCAGTTTGTTTCTTGCCATTACATCGTCGGCGCAAAGACGGGCGGCATTTGCGTATTTCTTTTTATATTTCTTTCCTGTTTCCGGCTGTTCTTTTCTGGCTTTGCGACGTTCTCCTGTTACTATTGGCACAACGGTTGCATGAATGTGCGGCGTTTTTTCGTCTAAATGCAAAACTGCCGAAACAAGATTTTCCGCGCCAAAAGTTTTGCGAAGCCAATCCATATTATCGGCGCACCATTGGTTTAATTTGCCGTCTGTTTCAATCTGTTTCATATCCTCGTGCGTTCCGCTCAGCATTATGCGGATTGCACGGACTTGATTATGACTTATTTTTCGTGTAATTCCGGCGTGTTCAATCCGGTACTGAACTGCTTCCGTGCGATTCTTAACACCGTCGGGAAACTCAATTAACTCCCTGTTCAGATGAGTGCGGCTTTTGTCCGCATTTTTCGGCTCAACCGTCCGTTCGATGTGGGCGGATATTGGAGCGTCATTACCCGCTCCCTTTTCTAAATGTATTACTGCATATCCCATATTCGTTTGATTTTATTATTGAAAATTTTCATTCGACTTTCATTCAGGAAAGCCATGCGGGGGATTCCAAAGGGGGAACGCCTTTGGCTTATTGGGGCATTTTTAGCGCAGAGTAACGGAGCGTTAAGAAAATGCCCTAATAAGCTATGACTTTTCTATGAAAAAAAGTCCTTCGGGCGCAGCCTTACATCTTTAATCCCCTGTTTTTCTTCTTTTCCTGAACCTGCTTTTTGTTGCACAAGTAATCGTTTAAATCCTTGTATCCGGCATATTTTACCGAACAATCATACGTTGTCGGGTGAGCTGAGCGGATTAACCGCACTGCGTTCCGTCCGCCTTCGTCGTTGTCCAGACATGTATAAATTTCTCTGTAACCGCCAATAATATTCATCGCTTTTGAGAGATTGGAAACGGAATTTAAAATGATGTAATCCCGTTTATCAATGTTTGGATTTTCGGGATTGCGCCTATGTAATAATGTAAGGTATGAAATATAATCTATAAATCCCTCAAATATATAGCAGTTCTTGTTTCCATTTTGTACCGTTGTAATGGTTTTGGGCGACAATCCGCCTTTAAAATACTCGTTTCGCAACTCATAACCGCCCCAGTCGTTTTCAAAACCTATATTGAAATACGGTTTATCCTTATACCTGAAATGTATCTCTTTGCATAATTTTTGCGCAAACGGAATGTGAATGTTACGCCCTGACAAATACCGGATTAATGCGTGATTTTCAAGCGGCAATACTTTAATATCTTCAAAAACAGGCAAATTTTCCTGCGGGCGAAAAGAAAAAGAGTTTGACAAAATTCCGGACGCTTCACCGGAAATGATTTGCAGGACTTGCGAAACGTCGCTTATTTCGTGCCGCTCCATTACAAATTTCAAAATGTCGCCGCCCTTGCCAATTCCAAAGTCGTACCATTCGTTGCGGTTAAGATTAACCTTAAACGAGGCTTCGGTTTCATTCCTGAACGGGGAATAATACCACAAACTGTTACCCTGACGTTTGCAGGGCGTTATTCCTATGGATTGCAGATAGTCTGCAAGGGGAATGTTTTTTGCTTCCAATATGTTCATATCTATATGCTTATAAATTTAATTACTGACTTATTTATGTACTGACTCACTGTTGTATATCAATGCTTTTTTCTTTTCGTCGGCAAGCTGTTTTAATCAAAATCAAACAGGTTAGCTGAACGACTAAACCGGTTTAAACTGCATAAACACGTTTAGTATAGTTTATTATATATATACCCTGACTAAACTAAACCGCTTTTTTGACCCGAAAAACAGAAATCCGGATTAAACCGGTAGCTTCTGCCGTCCTTAAAAATCATACTTCTGCTTTCCAAAAACACTTTGAGATGTTTTGCCCTGTTCGTGCCGAATGAATAACCAACTGTTGCATAACTCTTTTGCAATTTGCCGATAAGAACGGTATATGATACCTGTTCGGCTTCCGAAAACAGATTTTCCAATGCTTCGCGATGTTTGGCTTCAGAAACTTCCTGACAGTCAAACGTATGTTTCTTTTCAGACCGTTTTGGTTGGTAATCATTAATCAGTTCGGGCAAGCTGCTTGCATTGATACGGAATGCAAACGGTTCAAATTCAACGTCGCGGATATACGTTGCACAAATGCTGCTTATGTCCCTGTCAAACATGTCCTTAACAATTTGAAGGACTGTTTCGGCTTTGTTGTTCAGTTCCGTACCAAGATGTCCGCGAGTGTTGTCGTCGCCCTTGTTCAGGTGCAAAACCGTATGAATGTGGATTTGTCGTTCGTCAGTCCACTGCATAAGTTTGGTAATCAGG
>JAIRPX010000038.1 GCA_031256775.1 Dysgonamonadaceae bacterium | reverse complement strand
ATACACCGCAATTATATGGGTGCGCCAACGCAACTTCGTGTCTATGACAACAAACTGCAACTTTGGAATCACGGTACATTGCCCGTTGGTATTACGCTCGACAAACTTTCAAAATCGCATTCCTCATTTCCTCGTAATCCGATACTTGCAGAGGCTTGTTTCAAAGGCAGTTACATTGATTCTTGGGGTAGTGGAATTATGAAAATTATAAATTCCTGTAAAGCGGCAGGATTGCCAACGCCTACCCTCGAAGAAGATATGGGCGGTTTTATGGTTAAACTTTTCAAAGACAGATTTACGGAAGAACAACTGCGAAAATTAGGACTGAATGAAAGGCAAATAAAAGCCGTTTTATATGTGAAAGAAAAAGGGAAAATTACGAATGCTGAATATCAACAATTAAACAGTGTCTCAAGACAAACTGCAAGCAATGATTTGTCTGAAATAGTTGATAAATATTTAATTTTTAGCAATGTTGGAGTTGGTGCAGGCAGCTATTATGAAATTATAAAATAATATATTGGGCAATTTAGGCAATTATTAGGCAATTATTAGGCAATTATTAGGCAATTAAAACCGCCACTTGATTTGCTATAAATTGAAAGGTAAATCAACATGCTATAAGGTAAAAAGTGGCGGATAAATGTCGGATAAAATTTGTTCATTTCCTAAAAACTTCCTACCTTTACCCCATCGCTCATTGAAACAATGCAAAAGACTGAAAATCACAGAAGTTTGATTTTGGGATAAATCGTGGGAGTGGATTTTCGGACTTTGTTAAGATATTGACTGATTGACGGTTAAGAGGGTGGTTCATATTCCGTCCATACCGCTCAGAATCAAGCCATTAGGCGACAAAAGTAAGACAAATCCTACAATTTCAACAAGTTGTAGGCTTTTTGTTTTAATATCCGTCCTACTCCAAAAGACAAAAAATAGCCACAAAATGACCCGTTTTTATGACTTAATCGTGACCATTCCGAAAAAATCAAAAACAGGTCACGGATTGTCCAAAATTGGCTGACTTCGGTCGCGTATTGTCTATGCTAAAAGTATCTCATTTTTAGAGTTTTATAATAATGTTTGTAACATTAAAAATGAGTTGAAATGAAGACCGTAAAAAGTACATTCAGTTTGTCGTTCTTCCTGAAAAGGAACGCACAAAAAGCCAATGGTAATATGCCTGTCATTGCCCGAATAACAATTAATGGGGCGGTGGCGCAATTCAGTACGAAACTTGAAATTGCACCGAATCTGTGGAATGTGAAAATGGGAAAGGTTACAGGACGAAGCAATGAAGCCGTGCAAATTAATAATATTTTAGACGGAATCAGAGCCAAAATCCAATCGCACTACCATTCCCTATTAGCCGGCGGGCGAGGCGTTACTGCCGAAATCCTCAAAAATTCCTTTCTTGGGATAGACGATTCTTACGAAACTGTTCTGACTATTTTCGACAAGCATAATGCGGATTTGAAAAAGTTGGTGGGTGTAGATAAATCGGATTCCACTTACAAAAAATACCTGCTGGCGCGGCAACGTGTTGCCGAATTTATCCGATACCGTTATAAAATGACGGATATGCAGTTGCGAAATATGGATTTAATGTTCGTAAAGGATTATGAGGTGTTTCTGAAAACCGAATGTCGTTTGAGCCACAATGTAGCGGCGAAAATGATACAGTACCTTAAAAAAATGGTAACTTTTGCGCATAACACAGGGATTATTCAACATCACCCATTTACAGGCTATGTAATTTCGGTAAAAAAGGTGGATAAAGGGTATTTATCTGAACAGGAATTGAAAACGATTATCGGGAAACAATTTGATTGTTTGAGATTGGAACACATAAAGGATATATTTTTGTTTGCCTGTTACACAGGGTTATCGTACATTGATATTGCCAATTTGCAAAAAAGCAATATCTGCCAATCGTTTGACGGCAAAATGTGGCTTATCGGCAAGCGGGGAAAAACAGGCATATCCTACAATGTTCCGCTTTTCAATATCCCGCTAATGATTATTGAGAAATACAAAGGCAAGTTGTCTGACGGAAAAGTCCTGCCAGTTATCAGCAATCAAAAACTAAATTCCTATTTGAAAGAGATTGCGGATTTGTGCGGAATTGCTACCAATCTGACATTTCACCTCGCAAGACATAGAAAGTCTTTTAACTATGTATATTTCAATACATTGCAAAGCTGACTTTGCCGATAGGTAACGATTTAGAAACCAGCTATCATTATTCGCTGATTAGCTTCGTTTTCAACAATACATTAAGAACGCTTAGTGAATACAAAGGTACAAAATAATCCCCATATTGCCAACCTCCTCAACTATATTCTTCTGCCTTTTTTCTCCACAATCTCTTTTAGTTAGCCATTTAGCATACGGAACACCAACTATGCATAAATATATGATTTTGAAATTTCTACTATTCATAAGGAATCCCTATCTTTGCACCAGAAATTTAGACTTTTAACGGATTAATTTCCGTTTAGATATAACATAGCGTTCGCTGAACGTCTCACTTCGAAAACTGGTAATTTTACGACAAACGAGACGAAAAGTGCAATGTTCATGCTGTACAAATGTATAGCGTGGATTTGCTTGTTTTGTTTGTCAGGTATACCAGTACCTCGGAGTGGAGCAGTGTGAGTTCCACGCTTCTTTTTTTGAAGTCCAGTGAGCAATAGTATGAACAATTTAATTCAAGAAGACATGAAAAGGATTATTCTTTACATTACTGCATCACTCGACCAACGTATTGCAGAGCCTGATGGCGAGTTGGAATGGCTTACCGAATTTCCAAATTCCGAAAAGGAAGATTACGGTTACAAAGACCTATTAGCTTCGGTTGATACCGTAATTATGGGCGGGCGAACTTACCGTGAGTTTTTGAATATGGATATAATCTGGCCGTATTCCGAACAAATGGCTTATGTGGTTTCCCACCATAATTGGGGAGAAAAAGAAAATGTAAGTTTCATAACAGAGAATATTCTCGAAACAATTTCCGAACTTCGTAATCAAGAAGGGAAAAACATTTTGTTAGTCGGTGGTGGCGAATTGATTTCGATGCTCCTTGCTGCGGACTTGATTAATGAAATGTATATAACCTATATTCCTGTTATTCTCGGCAAAGGTATTTCCTTATTTCCCGAACAACCCAGAGAATCAAAATGGAAATTAACGGAAAGCAAAAACTTTTATTCTGATATTTTAATTGTTAAATATCAGAAAAGATAAGTCCATACCCCATTCTCGTTTTTAACATTTAAAAATAATTGCCCGTAACATTCGTTACGGACATTGTGATTTTTTAGCCATATCTTTGCCCGATAATGTGTACATTATCGAGTAAATGAGAAAGATTTTAAACATAATTCCCCGGCAGTTCGTTGTTCCGCTATTTGTAATAGCGGGGATAGTTGCCGGATTGGGCGGATATTCTATGTATATGTCCCGTGTTCATTCGTACCTCTCGGATGACCCGTCGGCATGTATCAACTGTCATATAATGACACCTTATTATCAATCATGGCAACATAGTTCACATCATTTACAGGCTAATTGCAACGATTGCCATGTTCCACACAATAATCTTGTGAATAAGTATGCTTTTAAGGCTATGGACGGAATGTATCATGCTGCTATATTTACTGTACACGGAGAGCCGCAGGTCATTCGTCCGCGTGATGCGAGTAAAGAAGTGATAATGGAAAACTGCATCCGTTGCCACACACAACTAAATACGGAATTTGTAAATACTGGAATGATTAACTATACACAGGTAAAGGACGGTGAGGGAAAAGCATGTTGGGACTGCCACAGGGAAGTGCCTCATACAGAGGTAAGCAATCTTTCATCATCGCCAAATGCAATCATTCCTTTACCTGCATCTCCAGTGCCGGACTGGTTAAAAAATATCATGAGAAATAAAAAATAGCATACGGTATGTTCAAGAAATTAGCAGAATCAATCAGGCGAAAACCTATCATTGGATGGGGAATATTCGCGACAGTTATGGTTTTTGTGTTTGTTTTGGGGCTTTTAGCAGCTTCCATAACCGAACGCAGGGCGGAAATCGCAACTTTGTATAATAATAAGAAAGTTGAGATTACAGGAATAAACGCAAAAAATGAAGAATGGGGACTGAATTATCCCCGTGAGTATGACACATGGAAGAAAACCAAGGACATGGATTTCCGAAGCAAACATTTGGGTAATATGCCCGAAGATGCTTTGAAAAACCGCCCTGAAATGGTTGTTCTTTGGGCGGGATATGCTTTCTCGCGGGATTACTCCGCACCACGCGGACACATGTACACGATTGAAGACATGACGCATACGCTTCGTACCGGAACGCCTGACCACGACCATAAGGATATGCAACCGGCTACTTGTTGGACATGTAAAAGTCCCGATGTGCCACGAATGATGCACGAAGTCGGGATAGAAAATTTCTACAAAGCGGCATGGAGTAATTTCGGAAGCGAAATCGTAAACCCTTTGGGTTGTGCCGACTGCCACGACCCTGTTACAATGAATTTGACGATTACCCGTCCGGCTTTAATAGAAGCATTTGAACGTCAAGGCAAGGATATAGCACAAGCCACTCCACAAGAAATGCGTTCATTGGTTTGCGCCCAATGCCATGTGGAATACTACTTCAAAGGTGAAGGCAAATACCTGACTTTTCCGTGGGATGGTGGAATGACGGTCGAGGCAATGGAAGATTATTATGATAATATCGAATATGCCGATTGGGTTCATGCGTTAAGCAAAACGCCGATGTTGAAAGCACAGCATCCCGATTATGAATTATTCCTCTTAGGGCCTCATGCACAAAGAGGTTTATCGTGTTCCGATTGCCACATGCCCTACATGGCAGAGGGCGGAATTAAATACTCCAATCATCAGGTAATGAGTCCGCTAAAAAATATCTCATCGACCTGTCAGACTTGCCACAGGGACAGTGAAGATAACCTCCGCAATTACGTTTATCAATATCAGGACAAAGCATTAGAAATCAGAAACAGGGTTGAAGCTGAACTTACCAAAGCGCATATAATGGCAAAAGCAGCATGGGATAATGGTGCGGACGACAGTAAAATGCAGGCATCGTTGAAATTGATACGTCAGGCGCAATGGCGTTGGGATTTTGCCGTAGCTTCCCACGGTGCATCGTTTCATGCTCCGGTGGAAACACAACGTATTCTTGCACATGGTTTAGACCGGACGATGCAGGCGCAACTGGAATTACAAAAAGTGCTTTTTTCACTTGGTATAACGGACATCGAAATGCCCGATATTTCTACGAAAGAAAAAGCGCAGAAGTATATCGGTCTGGATATGGAAAAATTGCAGAATGAAAAAGATAAGTGGATACAAACTACATTACCCGAATGGTTGGAAAAAGCAAAGTCAGAGGGTAATTTGGCATTAAATTAATCTGACGAAACCATGAGAACACTTAGAAATATATTCACAATCCTACTTTTGGCTTCTTCATTCAGCTTGTCTGCGCAGGAAGATAAAGAGGCTTTTTCCATGTCGGCACAGTTGAGATCGAGGGGAGAATACCGGAACGGGGCATTGTTTCCAAGGACAGAGGGGGAACTCCCGGCTACATTTATCAATGACAGGGTGCGGCTTTCAATGGATTACAAACGCCCAAACCTCGAATTGAAATTGGCAGGGCAACATGTAGGCGTATGGGGGCAAGACCCACAAGTAGATAAGAACGGACGTTTTATGCTCAATGAAGCATGGGGCAAAATCAACTATAATAAATTCTATATACAGATAGGAAGACAAGTAATCAGTTATGACGATGAACGGATTCTTGGTGCGCTCGACTGGAATACGTCAGGACGTTTTCACGATGCTTTGAAAGCCGGATATTCAACAGGAATAAATTCGGTTGATTTGATATTGGCATTTAATCAGAATGACGAGAAAATCAAAGGAGGCAGTTATTACGCTCTCGGCGGACAACCCTATAAATCCATGCAAACCGTATGGTATCATTATGGCAACAACACTATTCCTTTCAATATTTCATTACTGGCAATGAACTTAGGTTGGCAGCTTGGCGATGAAAACAATCCGTCAAACCGTTATATGCAAACGCTGGGAAGTTATGCTACTTATAAAAAGAAAGCGTGGAACGTAAACGGTTCAATCTATTATCAAACAGGAAAAAATGACAAAGGCGCATCTGTATCGGCTTATATGGGAAGTGTTTCCGCAAGGCTGAATTTGAATCCTGTATGGGCGTTGGGTATCGGAAGCGATTATTTGAGTGGAAACGGGGGGAACAGCAGCAAAGTCAAAGCCTTTAATCCTTTGTATGGAACGCATCATAAATTCTACGGGACAATGGATTATTTTTATGCTTCGGGGTTTATGAACAACCTGAATCCGGGGCTATGGGATAATCAAGTGAGCACTTTTGTAAAAGCCTCGAAAAAAGTAGATGCTTCTTTAACCTATCATTATTTCCGCACGGCTAAGGATGTGTATTTTGAAAATCAGAAATACGATAAATCTTTGGGGTCGGAATTTGATTTCCAAATTAACTGGTCTATTATGCCTGATGTCAAACTGATGGCGGGATATTCAATCATGTTGGGTAATAAAACAATGGATATAGTCAAAGGAGGCAATCACAAGAGTTGGCAGGATTGGGGATGGATTTCTATAAATATAACTCCCCAATTATTTACAACGGCAAAATAACCGTTCCTGCCTTGAATTTGAATATGTATGAAAAAAACAGATAGCCGCAGCATGTGGCAAACACCGTGGGGATATGCAGAAAGCATTGCTATTACTTGCGGAATTATAACCGTCGGCTTTTTGTTGCAACTAACAATCGGCGGTTTTGATTTTTATTTATTGGCTGCGCCTGTTAATTTAATGGTCGGGGCTATTATCCTTGCATTATGTATGGCTTCGTTAGGTGTGCGTAAAAGCCATTTTATAAAATGGCTTACAGGCGTTCCCGCCGCTGTTTGCCTGATTTCCGCATTACTTGTCCTTTCGCTGATAATGGGACTTACACCGCAATCGGGAAGTTCCGTCAATGAAAATCCGGCGAATATTTTTACCCGCTTGGGATTTGACAGCATGACCCGTTCGTGGGCTTTTGTCTTGATATATTTTACCGTACTTCTTTCACTCGGTTGCCTGATTGTTCGTCGGCTTTACCGCTTCAATCGGAAAGATTACGGATTTTATATGAACCATATAGGGCTTTGGCTCGTCCTTTTCGCTTCGGGATTGGGATATGCCGATATGGAAAGATATGTGATGCATGTACGCGAAGGAGAAATGGAATGGCGGGTTTACGATAGCAACGACAATGTAAGGGAACTGCCTATTGCCGTAAAACTCAATGATTTTGATATGGAGGAATATATTCCCAAATTGGCAATCATTGACCGTCAAAGTGGAATTTCCCAACCGGAGCATCATCCTGATTATTACCAGATTGACACGAAACAGACGAAAGGCTATCTTCACGGATGGGATGTAATGGTGGAGGAATATATTCATCAGGCTGTCCGCAATAGCGACAGCACGTATCGGGAAGTACCGATGCCCGGAGCTACTCCGGCTGTAAAGATACGCGCCGTAAACCGAATAGACGGAAAGGAAACTTCCGGATGGATATGCGGCGGAAATCAGGCTCAACTTTACATGACGCTTCCGCTCGATGAACAACTATGTATTGTAATGTCCGTGCCCGAACCGAAACGGTTTATGTCGGATATAGAAGTCTATACGCCGGACGGTACAATCAAGAAAGGAGTATTGGAAGTAAACAAGCCGATGCGTACAGGAACTTGGACGATTTACCAATATGGATATGACAATCAAGCCGGACGCTTGTCGTCATACAGCAGCATGGAGTTGGTCTATGACCCTTGGATTATTCCCGTATATATCGGTTTTATTTTAATTGCATTGGGGGCAATAGTCATGATACTGAACGGCAGATTTGTAAAACAAAAGGAAGAATGAATTGGAATAATTTTATATACTTTGCCTTGCCGTCGGTGGCACTTTGGCTTGCTGCGGGACTTACGGTATATAAGTCCCGTAAAGGACTTGCGGACATATTAATGCTTTGCGGGATTACCCTGTTTTCAGCGTTCATTATCGGCTTTTGGATAAATCTCGAACGTCCGCCCATGCGGACGATGGGTGAAACCCGCTTGTGGTATTCCTTTTTCCTATCGACTGTCGGATATTTGGCATACCACCGTTGGAAATATCCTTGGTTGCTATCGTTTTCTGCTTTGGTAGCTTCCGTATTCGTCCTTGTAAATCTGTTCAAACCCGAAATTCATTCCAAAAGCCTGATGCCTGCCTTGCAAAGCATTTGGTTTATTCCCCATGTAACGTCTTATATTCTTTCGTATGCCATGTTTGGGGCGGCAACTATCGGGGCGTTCGTACAACTTCGGAAAATCCGGTTAAACGGTTGTTCCGACAAAAACATCTTTTCTTTTATAGATAATATGGTCTATATCGGTTTCGGATTTCTTGTTTTAGGAATGCTTATGGGGTCGGTATGGGCAAAAGAAGCGTGGGGGCATTACTGGTCTTGGGATGCGAAAGAAACATGGGCTTTTGTTACAACGATGGCATATCTTGCCTATATACACATCCGATTAAACGGACAGAAACAGGAAAAAACCTCTCTTTGGATGCTACCTGTTGCATTTATACTGCTCATGATAACTTGGATTGGAGTTAATTACCTGCCTTCGGCGCAAGGTAGTATTCATGTGTATTGATAATTAATACACTCGTAGATACTTCGAATAACAGAATGAGCATTCCCGAACAACATATTATTTATACTATCGGACATTCCACCCGCAGTATGGACGAATTTATTGCTATGTTGCAATCTTTCGGTATAAAACAGCTTGTAGATATACGAAGCCTGCCGGGTTCAAATAAATTTCCCCAATTTAACAAAGAAAATTTAGAAGTTTTATTGCCGGAGAAAGGGGTAAAATATATATACATGGAAGATTTGGGGGGAAGGCGAAAAGTGCGACCTGATTCAAAAAATACGCGATGGAAGAATATTTCTTTCCGTGGATATGCTGATTACATGGAAAGCGAAACTTTTAAGAAGGCTGTTGTCAGATTGGAAGAAATCGCATTGCAAGCCCCAACTGCTTATATGTGCGCCGAAGCTCTTTGGTGGCGTTGCCACCGTTCTATGGTGTCTGATTATCTAAAAGCGAAAGGCTGGACGGTGCTACATATTATGGATATTGATAAGGTACAAGAACATTCTTATACTTCTCCTGCCAAAGTTAGCGGCTCTCATGTGTCTTATGAAGATTAAAATTACTTAGTGTAAAGCTAACTCTAATTTGGACTAACGGACAGCTAAGGTTTAATCCACTTGGTTTTTCCCGATACATCTGTAATATCAAGCCGTATAACATTTGTACGGTGAAATGATTTTTCAGCATACTTAATGCCGACTTCCTTATCATCGGGCGAATATTTATCCAATATCAATATCAATGCTTTCATCCGTTCTTCGTTCGTTAGCTCGATAGATACATTACCCCGCACAATGATACTTTCGTAAGCCGTGGTAAATTTGTTGGAAATCACGTTTGTATGTCCTATTACGCAGAAAGATACTTTTGAATTTGCTTTCAGGCAGTCCAATTTATGCCCTTCGGGGGCGCAGTGAAAGTATATTGCATTTTCTCCGTCCCATGCGTAATTGATAGGAATACCGTACCCTCCTGTTTCTTTTTCAACAAATTCAACCATTGAAAGTATTCCATATTCGCCTGTACGCAAGAGTTCGACAGCATCAACGCTATCCAATAAACGGTCTTGCCTGCGTACACTATCATTATTGAATTTCATTTTATTCGTCATCCCAATAATTCCTTTACATCATTGTATTTTAATATTTTTCCTTTTCCGGCTTCAAACTCAATGATACCGTCATGCACCATTTCTGATATGGCTCTTGAAAGCGAAGGACGTTCTACGCCGAAATATTCGGCGAGCGATGCGATGCTTCGTCCCAGTTCAAACGTTCCGTTTTTATCGTGCTGCAAAATATAATAAGCGATTTTGGCTTTAATCCCTTTCTGGGAAAATATTTTTAACCTTTCCGAAAGAAACTGCACACGATTGGCGATAAAAACCATAAATCCCCTCAAAAATCCGGGGCATTTTGCCATTTGTTTTTCAATAGACGATTTGCTGATAAGTATGATTTCGCAGTCTTCCAATGCAATCACTTCCATCGGAAAACGATTGTCGTCTGTAAACAGGAAAGCAGCAGCCAAAGGATGAGGCGCTGAAATTTCCTCTACGGAAATCGTAAGACCTGAATTAGAAATTATTTCGGTTTTTACTTTTCCTTTCGTCAGCATATACAAAAAAGAAACACGGTCGCCCTGAGAAGCGATAAGTTCGCCTCTCTTATAGTTTTTTATCGTGTGCGTGATTGTACACTTCACTTTCGCAATCTCTTCGGGCGATTTCTCACGACATATCGAGCAAAAAAATAACAAATCCTTATTCATTGATTTTGATTTTCGGCAAAGGTACGCATAATAAATTTTATGCCCGAAAAACAAAATATAGAATACAATAAACTACCGCAAAAGCCCAATCAGTTTATCATTTTCAAAACCGAAGATGATAAAATTTCGGTAGATGTGCGTTTTGAAAGCGAAACGGCGTGGCTCACGCAGGCACATTTGGCAGAACTTTTTCAAACTTCCCGCCCGAATATCACAATGCACATAAAAAATATTTTGGCAAGTGGCGAATTGGAGGAAAATGTGGTTAGTAAGAATTTCTTACATACCACTGATCACGGTGCTATCGAAGGAAAAACGCAGACAAAAGAGGTCAAGTATTACAACCTCGATATGATAATTTCGCTTGGTTACCGTATCAATTCTAAAATTGCGACAAAGTTTCGTCAATGGGCGACTTTGCGACTGAAAGAATACATTGTGAAAGGTTTTACGATGGACGATGAGCAATTGAAAAATCTCGGCGGCGGCTATTGGCGAGAGTTGCTCGACAGAATTAGAGACATTCGCAGCAGCGAAAAATTGATTTATCGTCAAGTGCTTGACTTGTATGCATTAAGTATTGACTACGACCCGAAATCAGAAGAAACACTTTTGTTTTTCAAAATCGTACAAAACAAACTGCATTATGCAGCACACGGCAATACGGCTCCGGAAGTAATTTACAATCGCGCCGATGCAGAAAAAGAGTTTATGGGACTTACAAATTTCAAAGGCGAGCAGATAACAAAAAAAGATACGGTTTGGTAACTGAAATACCGCGATTTTATGTCCGGTTCTGCATTTTCTGCGAGACGGAAAAATCAATCAAACTTGCTTATTCTAAACCGATTGCGTGTCGTTTACTCTGTCTTGGGATTGCTTGCTTTTGGAGGGAATTACTCATTCTTCAAGGCATGCTTTCGGAACATTGAAAATTTTAGCTGAATCGATATACTTACCGTCTCAAAATTATTGGGTCATGCCGATATTAAGACAACTATGATATATTCTAACGATACCAAAAAGTTGATTGATAACCACGCTAAGAAAGGTCAGATTTTTAGTAGTCAGGAAAAAGCGGGGAAATGAAAAATATTCATTTTTTTACTTCACTTTTCAACTTTCTAATAAATTTCTTCCGGTTCTTGATATATTCTTGATGTAGTATATCCGCCTCAATTTCAACTTTAATAATTTCCAAATCATCTATCATTTTGAAATTTGAGAATTTATTTTTAGGAAGTTCTGCTCCAGACAATTTCTGCATTTTCTGTTAAACAGGGAATTAAGCACAAAGAAAGAATCCCGCATGTGGTTCAGGCATGATTTATTGGTTACCGATGCTTTGCGCCGAATTATTACGCATAATCGTGGAAAAGTGGAAAACGAAATGATTCATATTATTTCCGATTTGATGCAGATACAGCTAATAAATAAGTTTTCCCTGTCTGTCTTGCGCCGGCAAGCATCAGCGGCAGCGCGTTCTCCTGCTGTTTCCAATACAAAAGTTTGTTTTCAAATGCTCTTTTCATACGTTGAAATAATTTCATTCGTATTAAAAATATCAATTATTCGACATTTTACATACCGAAAATATCGAATAATTGATATTTTTTTTGCAAAAGCACGAAAGGTTTTTGAAACGGCAAAATATTGTTTCGTGTAAATCAATATGTAAAAGAGCGCTGTTGATACCTGATTATCCACTAATAACATTCACTAAAAGAAGGCCCCAAGCTGAAGATACAAACAGTTATTTTTGAATGTAGCCATTCCTTCGCCCTTACTGGCAGCAATATTCTCTAAACTCCATTCGTATCCTGCACGAATAAATCCGCCTTGAACTATTCGGATGCCAAGCATACAATTAATTCCTTGATCGAATGGATTTAAAAACTTGTTCTTTCCGGAAAAAACGTTTTCTTCTTCGTTGTCAAATGAATACCCGTTTTTGCTCGGTTCAAATTTCAGTTTGCCATTTATTCCGTAAGCAAAATAATAGCCGGCGCCGATAAAAAGGTCGGTATAATCGCCAACAGGTATATTAAAAACAAGATTCAACGGCAGT
>JAIRPX010000014.1 GCA_031256775.1 Dysgonamonadaceae bacterium | reverse complement strand
AATATTGAATGAAAGCCTTCTGGCGTTCAAAGAATCATTTGGAAGCAAATATGCCTTGAATAGGGGATTTTATAAAAATTTTTAGATTATGTCAGAGTATGAAATGCTTTTAATATTTGAACAGTTTTCTATGGAATATGTAGAGAAAAGCTGGGAGTGGCTTAACGATTCTGAAATCAGGCAGCTTACTGATACTCTGGTATTCACCAAGGAAGATCAGCTTGTGTGGTATGAATCACTTCCAACAAAAAAGGATTATCGTGTTTGGGGTATCTCCATTACCGGAGAAAAGATTGGTGTTGTGGGTCTAAAAAAAATAACAAAGGACAGCGCTGAATTTTTTACTTACATTGGAGAAAAAAAGTATTGGGGTAAAGGTTTGGGCGTACAGATACTTTCTTTTGCGGAAGAACAGGCAAGAAAACTTAAATTGGTAAAAATGATATTAAAAGTATTAAATGGAAATCTTCGAGCACTGAATCTCTATAAGAGATATGGTTTTCTAAATGAGAAGCAGGACGACAGATATACCTATATGGTAATGATGCTACCCCCTCCCCCCCCCCCCTATTTATATAGAATATGCATTGTAAATAAAAATACGCTGTTCTATCCTTTGAAAGGAGCAGCGGCATGAATATAAAAAAGCGAGTAGTAATTTTTGGAAATACAAAAAATTGCGCCATAGCTAATGCTTTGTTGCAGGGGAGAAATTTTGAAATCGTTGGGGGCGTAGTTGATCCTATAGTAGATAAATCATTTCAAGAAAATCAAAGAGATTTTTTGAGAAGAAATAACTTGAAAGAACTTAATTTTAATACAATTCAATCAATAAGACCGGATATGGGATTGAGTATTTATTACAGCAAGATTATTCCCGCTACTGTTTTATCAGGATTCTTTGTTTTAAATCTTCATGGAGGATTGTTGCCGAAGTGGAGAGGATTAAACGCGGGATGCTGGGCGGTAATTAACGGGGAGCAAGAGGTTGGCTATACATTGCATCAAATGGACGAAGGACTTGATACCGGTCCCATATTTCATAAATTCACTATGCGGATAAATGAAAATGAACATTATGCGGAAGTAATTCAAAAAATACAAAAACAAGTCATTGATAATATAAATAGTATTTTGGCGGATATTATTGACGGTAAAGGGCATCCTGTTTCTCAGAATGGTGAACCGCATATTTACACCACACGGCTTAAACCTGAACTGGGGAATATAACGGACTGGAACATAAAGACGGACTATTTATATAATTTATATCGCGTTCTTGGTTATCCTTATGGGACAGGAATATTTTTTTCAAATAAAGATAAAATGTATGAGATAACAAAGATGTCTAAATGCAAAGGTATTGTTGATTATATTGGTGTAAATGGTGGTATTGTATTAATAAAAGGTAATAGTGTAATAGTAAAAACCAGTGATAATGTTATTTCAATAGATGAAATTAAATATAAAGATACGATAGTAAATCCAGAGTCAATATTTCGTATAGGACAAAAATTATGACCGTCCCTTTTCTCTCCTTAAAAGACATTACTGATAAATACAGCGCGGAAACCCACGAAGCGGCTGCCAGAGTTATTGATTCCGGCTGGTATTTACAGGGAAAAGAAAACGTCTTATTTGAGGCAGACTACGCGGGCTATATTGGAACCAGATATGCTATCGGCTGTGCCAACGGGCTTGACGCGCTTATCTGGATACTGCGGGCGTACATGGAGATGGGTGTTATGTCCGCCGGTGATGAAGTAATTGTTCCAGCGAATACTTATATCGCGTCGATTCTCGCCATTACCGAAAACAATCTTGTTCCGGTTCTGGTGGAGCCGGATATTGCCACTTACCAGATAGATGATACCAAGATTGAAGCCGCGATAACGCCTAAAACCAAAGCGGTTATGATTGTTCATCTATACGGACAATGCGCCTATACCGAAAAAATAGAACAGGTCTGTAAAAAGTATAACCTCAAGTTGATTGAAGATAACGCGCAGGCTCATGGGTGCTTATACAAGGACAGAAAAACCGGCTCCCTCGGAGACGCGGCGGGACATAGTTTCTATCCTGGAAAGAATCTCGGCGCACTGGGAGATGCCGGCGCGGTTACGACCGATGATCAGGAACTTGCCGATGCAGTGAGGGCAATAGCGAATTACGGTTCGGCTAAAAAGTACGTGTTTAAGTATCGAGGACGAAACAGCCGGCTTGACGAGATTCAGGCGGCAATCCTGGACATAAAACTAAAACATCTTGACGAAGATAATACCTTACGGCGGAATGTAGCAAGCAGGTATATTGACGGTATTAAAAACTCAAAGATTATACTTCCGGTTGTTACCGATTGGGATAACAATGTTTTTCATATATTCCCCATACGGACAATACGGCGGGATGATTTTCAGAAGTATTTATTGGACAAGGGAATACAGACGATAATCCACTATCCGATACCACCCCACAAACAGGAATGTTACCGGAAATGGAACAACCGGTCTTTCCCGATAACCGAGCGGATTCATAATGAGGAATTGAGTTTGCCCATGAGCCAAACCCTTACGGATGAGCAAGTACACTATGTGATTGATATGGTTAATGGATGGTAAATAAGATCGTCAAGGGGCGCCTGCTGGAGTTGCGTTTTTGGCGCATAACATGTTGACAAATTGCGATGAAAGTAGTATTCTGTATTACATGGATAAGGTGGTGCAGGATGAAATCAAAAAACTGACAAAAATAATGGCGAAAACGGTGCCGGTAGAAAAGATTTATCTTTTTGGTTCCTATGCCTACGGGACGCCGCACAAAAATTCCGATTTGGACTTCTATGTGGTACTTAAACCGGGTGTTACATTGCGACCTATCGAGGCTGGCATCCGGATTCGGATGGCTATGTCAAGGATTCAGGATATGCCGCTTGATGTTCTTGTGAATCATCATGATGTTTTCTTTCAACGTTTAACCCAGCCTACACTTGAAAGTAAAATTGTACGCGATGGAATTTTGCTTTATAGCGAAGATTTATGAATACATGGGAAGATTGGGTATCGCTTGCGGATGATGATATTGCTACAGCGGAATTTCTTGTAAATAATATGCATCCGGTTCCAGCGCATATTGTTTGTTATCTTTGCCAGCAGGCGGGAGAAAAGTATTTGAAAGGTTATTTGTCTGCCAAGACTGCTGATGAACCGCCATATACCCATGACATAATTGCGCTTCGTAGGTTATGTGAAAAATATGACGCGACATTCTTACAACTGGAATCAGCTTCTTCTTTGCTCACGGTTTTTGCCACAAAAACCCGTTACGATAAAGGTTTGGAAGTTACAGAAAGCGAAATGAAATTTGCCATTGCTTACGCACAACAGATACAGCAATTTATCAGCCAGCGTATGCCAAAGCAATCATAAGTTTAATGGTAAACAAAATCATCGAAAAAATCCAGAGGATAGCAAAACTTGATATTGTAAGGGTATTTTCGTTTACATCAGTTTCGACGCTGGTAAAGATGATCGCGGGTTTTATCAGCGTCAAAGTAGTCGCGGTTATCATCGGTCCCGCGGGGGTAGCCCTTTTGGGACAGTTAAACAATTTCAGCGCGATAATCATGAGCGTCGCCACCGGGGGAATCACCACCGGGGTTACCAAATATATAGCCCAATACAAGGATGATACCGGCGCGATACAAGGGTATACCGGTACAGCGGTAAAAATAACGCTCTTTTTCAGTGTTTTGTGCGGTCTGTTTCTTGTTTTAGCTTCCCCGTACTTAAGCCTGAAATTTTTACTTGATATTAAATATGCTTTTGTGTTTGTAGTATTTGGCGTAACGCTTGTTTTTTATAGCTGCAATTCATTACTGCTTGCAATTATAAATGGCTATCAGCAATTTAACCTGTATGTAAAAATTTCCATAATATCAAGTGTTATTGGTTTATTGCTGTCGTTGCTTCTGGTAATTCCTTTTGGGATCAACGGCGCGCTGCTCAACGCGGTAA
This sequence comes from Dysgonamonadaceae bacterium, assembly GCA_031256775.1. Lineage (GTDB taxonomy): Bacteria > Bacteroidota > Bacteroidia > Bacteroidales > Azobacteroidaceae > Azobacteroides. The sequence goes on along the minus strand of JAIRPX010000014.1, from coordinate 240 downwards.
CAAGCCAGAGTTTGATATTTGTTGTTTCGATCATCATTGCAAGAAAAGCCGGAATAGTCAGCCTGTCTTTTGGTACTGTCTGGGCCAAATTCAGCAGGTCAAAGGCAATTCAGTATTTTCGTTTTGCCTTAATGACCCTGGTTTCAGCATTTACCGTGCCGATCGCGCAGTTAATAATCCGCGGGTTTATTATTGACCGGTTTTCCATACAGGCGGCAGGATGCTGGGAAGGCATTAATC
>JAIRPX010000315.1 GCA_031256775.1 Dysgonamonadaceae bacterium | reverse complement strand
GGGCAAGACATGGACGATGTACTGATTGCACCTTACACAACCCTGCAAAAGCGGATACTTGCCATCACATATATTCACATGATTATGGCTTCGGCGCAATCGGAAGAAACGGCAGGTTTAGCTACGCAGGAAATTGAAACGATACTGCACGACAGCCACAAATTAAAGCCTGCGCAAGCAAACGATTTTGACGTCCGCACCCAAAAGGAAATGCTGGACATGATGAACTCCGTAACCGGTTTCCTGACGGTTTTGCTGGCAGCTATTGCTTCTATTTCTTTGCTCGTTGGCGGAATAGGCATTATGAACATCATGTATGTTACTGTAACAGAACGCATAAAAGAAATAGGTTTGAGGATGTCTATCGGCGCCAAAAACAAAGATATTCTGTTGCAGTTCCTTTGCGAAAGCATTATTTTGAGTCTTATTGGCGGCATCATCGGCATTTTGCTCGGCTTACTGCTTTCATACGGAGCGTCTGCGGGATTGAAATGGCCCTTTATTGTCAGCGTTCCGGCAGTGGGGATCTCGTTTTTAGTTTGCGCAGCAACCGGTATTTTCTTCGGCTGGTATCCTGCTAAAAAGGCGGCTTCTTTAGATCCGATTAATGCTTTGCGATATGAATAGAATTAAAAATATCTTTACATCACGCTTGCCTGCTGAATAAAGTAATCATTCAGTTCCATCCTTGCTTCGTCCGAATTACTTAAATCTCTTTTGATAATACCTTTTTCCAGCAAAATAACGCGGGAAGAAATATCTGTCGTATAATTTAAATTATGACTTGATATTAAGACTGTTACATTCAATTCCTGATTCAATTTAAGAATCATGTCCCTGATTTCAATTTGCGACGAAGGGTCTAAGAAATTGAACGGTTCGTCCAGAATCAGTATTTCCGGACGAATCATTATTGCCGCCATAATACCGATTTTTTGTTTGTTTCCTGCCGAAAAATTTCTGATATATTTTTTCTGTACCAGAATTTCATTGTTCATAAAACGGCTGAACGGTTGCAAGCGTTCATGAACTGCTTCTTTATCCAATCCGTAAGTTGTGCCGACAAAATAGAAATATTCTTCGGGCGTAAGAAATTCTATGAGGAAGCGATTGTCGATGAAAGCTCCCGTATAGGCTTTCCATTCTTCCGATTTACTCACATCAACACCTTTACTCAAAACATATCCTTTATCCGCTTTCAGCAAATCCAGCACCAGACGGAAAAGGGTGGTTTTTCCAGCGCCATTGTTACCAACTAACCCTAAAAGAGTTCCTTTCTCAATATTCAATTCGGAAATATCCAACGCCGTTTTATCTCCAAATCGCTTTACTAAATTATTTAATATTAATTCCATATTCTTAATTCTTAATTCTTAATTAGCCCTAAACCCTTCCATATTCCTGTATTTCCTTTTAAGAAAACGGTTATAAGTCCATGCAAGCCAATATTTTGAAGCAAATGTAAATGCCAGTCCCACAATCAACATAAACGAATAGGCAACCATGTTTCCAAACATAATATTAAGTATCAATACAAATATAACCGGTACAAACATCGTAATCAGCGTTATGACCAACATATTTCCCGATTGTCCTTTCCAGTTCCACATACCTTTATCAAAGATGTCGAAATATGTTTTATTATAAACAGCGTTCTGAAATATAATAAAATAAATCGGTCCTATTACGTAGAAAAACAACGATACAAGCAGAAAAGCGCTGATTTTTCCCTGAAATGCAGGAATAAGCAATAAAAGCGTTACCAGCAGCGAATAAGAACTGTATAAAATGTATTTACTTTTCAACATATCGAATATGGATGCTTTACGCGACGCTAAACCATCAAAAAACGACGATTCAGACGTAAACAGATATTGTCCCATAATAATTCCCATTAACCCCACATTAAATATTCCATAAAGGAAGAAAATAAATTTTCCGTCATTTCTTTGCGTAAAAGGATTATTTGGTTCATATAACATATAGAAAAACAGGCAAATAATTAAAATTCCCGCAAAAACAATCTGCTGTTTCAAGCGAGGCGAACGAAGAATCATCCGCAATTCCAGATTTATAAAATCGCCTATTACGCCAAATCTGTTTAAAAACGACAAACTTGAAAAAGAAGAAATCTTTTCTATTTTTTCTCCTTGCATTTCATTATACAGTCTTTCGCGCATCTGCACACGGTTTATAAACCATAAAGCAACAAAAAATACAATAAAAGCAATATAAATCAACAAATTATAATTCAGAAACATTTCGCCAAGCCTAACACTGTAATCGCCTAAATCAATTTTACAGCCAAAAATAAGGAAAAACGGAAAAACAACCCATAGCGCAGGTAAAATATAATAGAGAAAACTCTTGCTAAGCAAATTGTTTATAATGTTAATCCAAAGACTGTTAAGTATACATAAAAGATAGAAAAACAGAATATACAGCATTGCGGCTGGAAATCCGAAGAAAGGTGTAATCGCCTTAAATGCAAAAGGAACAACAAGGAAAAAGAAATAGAAATTCCAGAAGCTGGTAAATTCTTTTCGCAACAGGAAGTCAAACAGTCGGTTACGTTTAATCGGCAAACTCAAATAGGGAGCAATTTGCATGGAATGGTTTGTCTTGAAGAAAAACTTAATAACGAAATCCGCTACAAAAATAAAAGGCAAAAGCGAATTAAAAGTGTCAATAGCCAGCTCATACGTGCCTGCTTTCAATAAAAGTGTGTCGAGAAAAAAGCCGAATCCCAAAAATTCTATTGCCAAAAGTCCGAACATTAAATACATGAATATCCTGACGGCAAGATTCCGTTCAAACATCGGATTTCGTCGGAAAGCCTTCCATTGATGCTGACGAAGTTGTTTTTGAAGCATATTTTATGATATTATCAATTGTTTTAAAATAACTCGTGGCAAAGGTAGCAAACATATTTCAACTATCATAATATTTTCTTGCTTATTTGGAAAAACAGGAAATATCTTTTAGATGATTATGTCCCGATTCTTTGGCTTGCCCCCTGAGATTTGATATGTCATTTTATCCGTTTCAAACCTTATTTTTACCGCTTTACCAATTTTTATGTCCAATGATAAGATTATACCGCCTACATTTGCACCAAAATTAATAACAAGTAACATACTTATGTAATGATGAAAAGACATTTTTTCTTTTGCCTTTTTGCACTATTCGCCATATCCGCCGGTTTTTCGCAGAATGGCGACACTACGCTCGTCCGCGAAAAATATTTCGGGAAGCCGCTACCAAAAGTTCTAAACGATTTTGAAACAAAATACGGTTTAAGGCTGAAATACGATTCCGCCCTTGTCGCTCCATATTCTTACGATTGGGTATATCTCGGAACGCCGCCCGTAGTAGCTTTTGAGGCAATCTTCCGCCGGTTCGATAACTTGGCTTATTATCAGGACGATGCCGGATTTTACTGTATCGTATTGAAAAAAAACTTGCCTAAAAATCGTACAAAACTTGAAAACAAACGTTATGAAGGCGATGCCACGCGGCAAAACCTGACGGTTACCGGAAGAATTAAAGACTTGACTAACGGCGAATTTTTGCCTTTTGCAACCGTTCAGGTAGAAGCAAATCCTGCTATTGCCACGACTACAAACACCGATGGTTATTTCACCTTATATAATGTTCCGTCGGATACGGAAACGCTGGTATTCAAATATTTGGGCTACGAAACGCAATATTTTCACCTCTCGCCGGAAGTCAA
>JAIRPX010000288.1 GCA_031256775.1 Dysgonamonadaceae bacterium | reverse complement strand
ACCATGAAGGGTCAAATGGGATTATCCGGCAGTCCCGGTCCCTTTTTCCTCTTTGGTATCCTCAATCCGTTCATCAACAATTCCCGGCTGATAGTCCTTTCTAAAATAACCATAACGGTATAAGTATATCTACCCCCCCCCTGTTTTTTAAGAGATACCATGTATCTTCCTGTCTTCTCGGAGGTAGGAAGATGAAAAACGCTCTCAAACAAGTATTTGCTATGTTCCTTCTACTGCTTGTTTTTTGTGGTTGTCAGAAACCTAATCCTTTTGAATTTATTGAAACAAAAAATGGTCAATCGGTGTTTCTTGACGCATCAAAAGGAACATTGATGTATGTTGATGAAAGCAACAGGATTATTGAACAAGTTGATTTAAAAGCAAGCGCCATCAATCAGAATGGCATGGGCAAAACTGAAGCAATGTCTGGAAAAGAATGGGGTACAAAGGATATTCCGGGTACTGATTTTAAAGTTACCTTCTTGTCGATAAAAGTTTGTAGATGGTCCCTTTACGACACATGGTGGAGATTGCTATGAAAAAGATTACGACACTTTTTGAGATTGTTGTAATATTTTTTGTTGGTTGTGCTTCAACGGGAAACATTCAATCAAATAATTCATTAGAAAAACAAGTTATGTCCGCATCATATTTTATCGGCAATGGCGGCAAAGACATAAGTTTGGCTATTCTTGTGCCAGAAGGGAAAGGATTACCAGATAATCAATCTTACTTGCCTACCCTGGTACAAGGGGTTCTGGTAGGAGATATGAGTAAGTATTCTGCAATATCTGTACTTGACCGTATTACCCTTGATAAAGTATTAAGAGAAACAATGGACCCTACTTATGAAGATGATGATACCATTGTCAGTTTGGGCCATGTTAAACAAGTAGAATACATATTGACAGGAAATATCACAAAAACTATATCCGGTTATGTTTTGCAGCTCCAAATAAGCGATACCACGCCAGCGGCAATCACTAAAGCATCTTATTCCGGTACTTGTACCGTAGCAGAATTTGATAATTTTATAGGTATAAAACGCGCATCTTATGAGTTACTCTCCCAAATGGGCATTCAACTCACTGATAGTGCAAAAAGAGAACTATCTATAGCAAGTAGCCCTCGGAGCATAAAAGCTCAAATCGCATTATCAGAAGGACTTATTGCCCAACATGCTGGGGATAATTTTAGCGCTCTGCATAGTTATTTTGAAGCAAGAAACTTTGATTACAATATAAATGAAGTTGACACCCTCATTTCTTACTCCGCTCAAAACACATCGAATGCTAGTTCTTCCGGCTCAACCCTGCGTGATCAAGTCATAAGCAGTATACAACAACAGCGGGAGGCCATTCAACTTGAAAAATCACGCAAAGAGAACATAAAAAATATATTGGGGAAGGCAAGCGATTTTTATAAAGATCACCAGCCTTTTAAAATAACCGTTGATGAAAATTTTACTCTTGGTTCAATAAATGTGCAAAAAGAAAGTGTTGATATTACTATAAGTATAGCTTTATCACCATTAGAAGAGGAATTTAAAATAATTTCTCAACTGGCAAATCAAGCAAAAAAATATGGTTTTTCAAATTGGCCTTTTACTTATAACAGAAAGAGAAATGCTGATGATATTTTTTTGCATACATTCATGGATATTTGTACTTGGGGTTTAGCTGAAATTTATTTCGTAGTAGATGGATATTATTATAAACCAGATACAGTTCGTAATTACATAAATGGTATCTGGAAAATGCGCTATAATTATGATTATAATTACGGAAAAAGTTCCGGCATACCGGTAAAACATCTTTCAATTATGACTTTCAATATCGTAGCGGATATACTAAATGAGACCGGAAAAAAACTTGCAAGATTATCAATTCCAGTAGAAGTAACCATTTTTGATAGTTATAACTGCTCAACTTCTGGTGGAAAAAATACATTTACAATACAAGTAGATGACTTAACGGACAATCTAATAGTAAAAATTATTAGTGTCAATGGACATAGTTTGAATAGCGGGTATATAGGGATCGTCGATCCTATAAAAACTATTTCTGGCCGTTGAATTGTATGTTATGTAGATATTTTTGGAGGCTTGTATGAAAAGGTCGGTTTTGATTTCGTATGTTTTAGGGACACTTAAATTATAAGGAATTGTTGAATATGTATGTCTATATCTTTGATTTTGGGGACCAGATAAAAATAGGTAAAACTAAAGATGTCGATCACCGTCGTAATGTCCTTGAAAAGGAGTCGGGGAGAAAAGTAGTGCAGCAATTCAGCATTGAAACTGACGGTAAATACGAATCCCTCATGCACAAAATGCTGAATGATTACCGAGGGGTAGGAGAATATTTCACATATCCATATAAGGAGTCAGTCTCGTTATTACAAATTTTTATAAAAAATAAGATAGTACCAGATGAAAAACTGAAATCGGATTCTTTTTTACTTTCTATGGACTATTGTGATAGAATCCAAATTCTTGTTAAAGAAAAAAGTATTAAAGAAAATAACGATATATCTCTTGAAGCATTTTTGGAAACCCTTGATATTGATTATAATGACTTTTTTAGGGATAGAAAAAAGAAAGCCAAGTTACTGGAAGATTTGGCAAAAATCGCCCAAACGCTCGGTATCAGCATCGAGTATCTTGTAACCGGCAATGAGCCGGATGTTGCCCCTATCATCTGGCAACTGGAATCAGCCTTAGAAGAACTTAAAAAATTATAAGGAGTATTATATATGAAAAAGCTATTTGTTGTTATATTTGCTGTAGTTATTTTTAATCCGCTTTTTTCACAGGCTTCAAACAATCAAATAACGGACTATTTCCCGATTTCAATCGGCAATAGCTGGATATACGCCAACGCTTCGGGCAAGACGACCGATGTCGTTATGCTAAAGAATAGTATGCCTGACCCTGTTACAAAAGACGGGACAACGCTGTATCTTTTTGAACACCAGCATTTGGGTATAGGCACAACCTCGATCTTGTACAGTATCAAAGAAAACAAAGTCTTAATCATGATAACAAAGAATATTTTAGGCCAAAACTATGAGCGCAAAGCGCCTTACCCTGTAGAACTGGCTCCAGCCGGACAGGAATGGCGCTATGATGACCGGGGTGATGATTATCGCCTTAAAACTTCAAGAGCCGTTTGCTCCTTTGACGATAAAACATACAATGATTGTATTCTGGTAGAGGAAAGAATTGTTGATGACAATAGAACTCTGCGTACTAAGAAGAGCTATTACGCTAAAGGTATTGGTCTGGTTTATGTAACCCTGCAAGAACAGGGCGAGAAAGAAACGGTTTATCAGAAACTGATGGAGACCAATGTTAAAGTTATTGAAAAAACCTCGGATTATTTTCCAGCCAAAGAGGGTTACAGATGGGAGTATACTGGTACTAATGGCAAAGTTACGGATGTATACACATGTGTTACTATAAAAGAAGTAGATAACAACCAAACAGCCGCAGGATTTTTCCAAACATCTTTGGGAAGAACAACCAAGGTCCTGTATTCTATTGTTGAAGACACTGGTGTATATGAAGCATCAAAGACAGACAGTAGAGGGGAACTAACAGTACGAGATAAATTTATTCCCGTTCTTTCTTTGTACGAATTGAAGTGGAAAGAAGAAGACAGGGGCGATGTTTTTCAATGCCAATCGAAGAAAACAAGCGTGAGTTTTGACGATAAAACTTACAGCGATTGTATCATGGTAGAAAAAGCCATATTCATTAATAATCGCCCATTAATGACAAAACGGCAATATTTCGCCCGTGGAATCGGGCTTGTCTATGTAACATTGCAAGGACAGGGCGATGTTGTAGAAAAGCCATATCTACGACTTTCCTCGCATAATTTTTAAACAAAACCTGTTTTTGTGCCGATATGATTTATGGAGGTATTTATGACTGAGCAAGAAATAAAGGAAAAATCCTTGGAATTCGTATTGAGATGTTTAGAAATGAAACTAAAGAACGACCAAACAGTCTATACTTTTAATGCGCTAATCAATGATGTCCTTGCTAGCGCAAAGAAAATTGAAGAATACCTAAGAGGTTAATTCCTTGCTATCCTCCGCCACCGGAGGATAGCACCGTATCTCAAGCGCTCCGTTTATGTAACCGATTCCGTTTACCAGATACCCGCTCCGGTCAAGATCGATAAGGGTTGCGACAAGAGCGTCATGTCTCTCTTTGCTTGCGTTCCAAAGAGACCGTTCCATTTCACCCATAATAAACCTCACTACCTATTATAGTTTTCCAATACTCTTTACATAGTGTATACATAAATATTATGGAATGTCAATAGTTGTAGTAGAATATCTAAACTTATACAGCTACTTAATAAGTACCTTCTTCTCTTATGGTCATATGCTCAATTTCATCTTTCAATTGTATTACTACTTCAAGTAATTTTTGCCCGGTTTTGTCGGTCATTACATCAGGTATCTTTGCATTTATTGAGTTGCTCTCATTAACGCTTGCAATCTGCTTTGGCGTGAATGTGCCAAGAATATCAGTAGCCTCATTATATGCTTGATGAGCAGGAGATCCAACTGGCTGTTTCTCATACTCCATAAATCTGTCATACGCCTGTTCATCGTCATTTTTTGTAAGCGGGTTCCCATCGCCTGTAAAAAAGGTGATTCTATCTTTGTCCCAGGGCATACCACTCTTTATGAGCATATTCCGCATGGCTATATCTTTCATGTCTCCCGCCGTCATCGGATCGGGTGTTGCAGCCACGGCACGCTCTGCCTCCGTTAACCGTCTGTCTGCCTCCGCTATTCTTGCTGCATCTCCTGACTTCAGAGCAGCCTCATATTCCTGGCGCCTAACCCTTACCACGTCGGCGGGAGACATATCACGGGTATCAGCCGGTTTTGGATTCCTTACCTCATCGTTTTCTTTCTTTGCCTTTCTCAATTCCTCAATTATTTTACTAATCTGATCGTCCCAATACGCTTGCCCCGTGTCTGTCTTCAAATTCTTTATCTCTTCTATCATTCTCGCAGCATCCAATTCAGGGCTGGAAGCCGTGGGCGGCGTCTTCCCGAAAGTGTTGAGGAGTTTTTCAGTCTCTTTTTCATCAAGCGGGTTCCCGCTTGCTTCCCGGCTTTTCCATGTATCGTAGAGCATGGCGGAATTAAAATAGTTAAGCCCGTACATCTGGCGGATACGTTCAATACTGCCGGTACGCCCCCCGCCCTCGGCATTGTTGATAATCTCCATCTGTTTAGTGAATAGATCAGTAGTGAGTCCTTTTTCAAGTACAATCATAGCATCAATATAGTCCCCGGTGCGTTTGATGTCCGCCTTGCCATCTTTGTTCTGATCACCGACCATTTTTTTCCAGTCTGCATCCGTAAAGGTATGGTCATTCAAGACTGCTTGTGCTCCCCTGAAAGCCAGGATGTCGGTCGCCGATGAAAGGCTGGTCGCCGACGCAAGCCCCGCGTTCATTTCCGACAAGCGCCGGGCCCCGTTTTCCCCCTGCCATAAGGGATTATTGCCGGTCATCTGGGAGAGGGTGGTGAGATTCTGTACCACTTGGGCCGAAGATAGGACAAAGCCCTTGCTTATCCCTTCTTCCATGACGCGCTGCATGGCGCGGAGGTATTCGCTGTACTGGCCCTGCTTCATGCCGGAGGCTTGCAGTCCCGCCCAGCCCATGCCCAAGGCGTTGCCCGCTCCGTAACGGGTAGACAGGGTTGCTATGCCCATCAGGGTGCCCCGGTCGGCGCCGGTATTGCGTTCAAAGTTAAAAACCTGCCGGGTTATATCAACCGCCTTGTTTCCACTTATCCCCTGCCGGGCCGCCTCTTGCATGGCGTCCATGCCTTCTTCAGCGGAATAACCAAACGCGGCGGCGGCATTGGCCGCAGTCTTAAATGCGCCTCTGAGGTTATTCACCTCCCCTATCAATGCGGCAAGCTGCATCGCTTCCCCTTTTCGACGGCGGCGTTTCTATGCCGGGGACCCGGTAATATCCGTTACCTATACGTTCCAGTATCGTGCTTTCAAGGTTTTTTACCGTAGTTTCACGGATTAGAAGCTGGACAATCTCATTTTGTGATAAAATACGCGGCCCGCTCGTGATTTCCACGAAAGTCCCTGTTTTCACAAACTGATATTCATTTCCGTAGGCATCGAAAATCTGTAACACCTCGCAATCCATATTTTCAGTGGGAAGCTCCACGATATTATCACGCGCCTTTAATTGCAGGGTATCATCGTAGTATTTTTGATAATCGTATATATCCCCGGACCCACCGCATTTTTCACAGTGGATGTCTGGTTCATTTTCCGTGGTAGCACAGGGGCATTTTTTGGCAATGAGCCAGCGGATGTATTGACCATGCCGGTCTATCATAGCTTCATAATTAGCCTTGCCCAGCGAAAGTACAACCGGGGAATTCTTGCCTAATCCAAAACCCATGCGCTATTCCTCAATCAGCGAAAAATAGCTTGTCGGTATTCCATACCGCTTTGCGATAACATGTTCACAAACACATCCATCATAGGCTTCATAATTTCCCAAGAAAAGCGCCCTATCCGCTTTCGCAAGCCCTTCTGAAATAGACTTACCTAAAAACTCAAGCCGATTACCCTTAAAATCTTTGAAGTAGGTATCCAAAATCTCAATGGTTTGATTCGGGTATTGCCTTTGTATAAAGGCTATCCCTTTTTGCCGTTCTTCGAGAATCTGTTCTTGACTTCTCCCCTTCATGGGTTGACTGATAAAAACCTTCATACCCCCCCCATTACGACATGCCCAAACTTCATTTTGTTTGCGGCTATGTAGTTCGCAATATCATCCTTGTACTCTTTAATATCCGCGCCGTAAAACGCGCTGGTCGCGGATTGGGTTGACGAGAATGACTCACTCACCCCATCCATTGAAAGACTACTGCTCGAAAATCCCGACATAAGGCCGCGCCCTATAGCGTTAAGCAAGGACACGGCAGCAACCTTCCCCACAACTGATCGCAAATCAGCAAGGACATCATCGGAAGAAGGGTAGCCTGCGACGTAATCAATTGCATAGCAAAGATTGCGGTCTAAAGTGTCCGGTCCATAGGGAGAGATCGCGGCTTCAATCGCCCTAATTGAATTGCTCACCTTCGGCAATCGGTTAAAAAACCGTATCATTCCTTTTGTCTTATCCAGTATGCAGGAATCTAGCAAAGAAATGATTCTATTATTCCGGCTCAACAGGTCAAGTCGGGTTATTTTCTGTACAGGCCGCTTGTTCGTCGGTATCATGCCGTTGCGTTGTACCCGGTGTCGATTATAGGTGTAATAGGATTCCTCTACATCGTAATCAATACCTGGTTTCAACCCCCTGCGTTCCGGCTCGCAAACTACCCGCGTCTTTTTAATGGTAATTTTCAATTCCCGTTCAATCTGCGCCATCGCGTCATTGATAAAAAATGCAATCTGGGCATCGGTAAACGATTCCCCGTTGCTTGCGCGGAAATCC
>JAIRPX010000261.1 GCA_031256775.1 Dysgonamonadaceae bacterium | reverse complement strand
AAAAATGGTGGAAGATTCATACAAGGCAAATTATATTCCAGAGCCTCAACAGGTAAAAAGACTGTTTGAGCGGTCAAATGAACTTGCGAATACAAGCGCAAATGAAAAAGAATGGTATCGAGGAATTACGAAAACTGCGCTGAATTGGTTGGAATAATTATGGCAAACAAATCTCATTATAACAGCGGACATATCGCCATGAATGTATTAAAGAAAAATGGTGTAGAACATAGCGCGACCATTAACGGCAAACAAATCGAAAAAAGTTTGCACGGTATTTATATTCAATATGCTGTAAAATTTCTAAAAAAAATGCCCGATAATTCCGTTCAATTAATTTTAATAGACCTGCCATATAATCTTGATTTAGATTATATGGCGTTATTTTGGAGGTTTTCAATTTCAAGACCTCAAAAAAGGCGACTTGTTAGAAGTATTGCATTACGCCCGACACAACACCAAACTGCGTTTTGTGAATTTGGTCATTTGGTATTACAAAAACGGTATGAGCGCTCATCGCTTTTTTGCTAACAGGCACGAGGAGGCAATCTGGTTATCAAAAACAAACAAATATTATTTTGATTTGGATGCAGTAAGAGTTCCATTTGATAAGCCGTGTATTTAGTAAGAATATATACAGGCAACCTGACAGTCATCGAAAAAATAATTAAGGAATAGATTATTGGATAATCAGATACTGGAAATGTTTATCTGATAAATGAGACACGAGACATAATGAACGGGATACGTTGCGCTACGTTCCCCTAAAAACAGAAAATAATCTCTAATATTGCTCTTTACTGAACAATATTCTCTGTTTTTTTGTTATCTTTGCACTCGTTTTTAACTTAATTACCCGATGGAGCAACTTAAACATGAATGTGGCGTAGCATTAATTCGTCTTTTGAAACCGATTGAATATTATGTAAATAAATACGGCACATGGCAATACGGACTTAACAAACTTTACTTAATGATGGAGAAGCAGCACAATCGCGGACAGGAAGGCGCCGGAATAGGTTGTGTAAGCGCTAACGCTCAGCCAGGTACAGAATATATCTCCCGCGAAAGAGCTATGGGAAGTACCGGCATTCAGGAAGTTTTCCATAATGCTTATGAGCAGATAAAAAATACGCCTGCCGGAACTCCATACGAAAATATCCCTTTCTGTGGCGAAACATATATGGGACATTTGCGTTATAGCACAACCGGTCGGTCGGGACTTGCCTATATCCATCCTTTCCTGCGTAGAAATAACTGGCGTTCAAGGAGTTTGATGCTTTGTGGAAATTTCAACCTTACCAATGTTGATGAAATATTTGAACAGCTAATTGATCAGGGACAGCATCCGCGACTGTATTCCGATACTTTAATGATGCTCGAAATGATGGGACATTACCTCGACCACGAAGTCCAGCATCTGTATGAGTTATACAAGTCAAAATATAATGACGGGGAAACGCGAAACCGTAAAATAGCCGAAAATATCGATCTTGGACACGTGCTGAGGCGTTCTTCCAAAAGCTGGGATGGAGGTTATGTAATCTGCGGAATAACAGGCAATACCGATATGTTCGCTTTGCGCGACCCCAACGGAATACGTCCTGCATTTTACTACCATGATGACGAAATTGCTGTTGTTGCTTCCGAGCGTCCGGTAATCCAAACCGTCATGAACGTAAAAGCGGAAAACGTACACGAATTGCAGGCAGGACAGGCATTTATAGTTAAAAAGAATGGCGAAAAACTCCTGGAGCAAATTCAAGAGCCTAAAAAAATCACCCCTTGCTCATTCGAGCGGATTTATTTCTCGCGCGGATCCGACAAAGATATTTATCAGGAACGGAAAATGCTTGGTAGCTTGTTGCTGGAACCCATACTTAAAGCTATCGACGATGATTTGGAAAATACAGTTTTTTCATTTATCCCAAACACGGCGGAAGTGGCGTTTTTTGGAATGATGGACAGCTTTGAAAATTATTTGAACGAACAGAAAAAACAGTTGATCAAAGAAAATATTAACAAGTTGTCGGAAGAAGACTTAGACAGAATTTTAAGCATGAAAATACGTCAGGAAAAAGTGGCGCTGAAAGACATTAAACTGCGTACTTTCATTGCAGAAGGCAACAGCCGCAACGACCTGGCTGCTCATGTATATGATATTACATACGGATCTATCAGGGAAAATAAAGATAACCTGGTAGTCATCGACGACAGTATAGTTAGGGGAACTACTTTGAAACAGAGCATCATCCGCATATTAGACCGTTTGAGACCAAAAAAAATTGTAATCGTATCTTCTTCTCCGCAAATCAGATACCCCGACTGCTACGGCATCGACATGAACAGAATGGATGAATTTGTCGCTTTCAGGGCTGCTATAGCTTTATTGAAAGAAAGGGGATTGCAATCGGTTATTGATGAAACTTACGAAAAATGCAAATCGCAGCTAAATTTACCAAAAGAACAGGTAATTAATTATGTTAAAGATATTTACTTACCATTCACCTATAACGAAATCACCGTTAAAATAGCAGAAATGCTAACGCCTCATGATGTTAAAGCAAAAGTAGAAATAGTGTATCAGTCGCTGGAAGGACTGCACAAGGCATGTCCAAACAATAAGGGAGACTGGTATTTTTCGGGCGATTATCCTACGCCGGGCGGAAATAAAATGGTAATAAATTCTTTTGTAAAGTATTACGAAAGCCAGGAATTATAGAATAGAAAATATTTATAAATGCAAAAAATACGAAATATAGCCATTATTGCTCACGTAGATCATGGCAAGACGACTTTAGTTGACAAGATGCTGTTAGCCGGAAAACTTTTTCGCGACGACAAAACAGAACTGGATCAGTTCCTCGACAGCAACGATTTGGAGCGGGAACGTGGAATTACAATCCTCGCTAAAAATGTATCCATTAATTACAAAGATTATAAAATCAATATAATTGATACTCCGGGACATGCCGATTTTGGCGGAGAAGTGGAGCGCGTGCTGAATATGGCAGACGGCGTTTTGCTCTTGGTCGACGCATTTGAAGGTCCAATGCCTCAAACGCGATTTGTACTTCAAAAAGCAATAGCTCTGGGGCTGAAACCGGTGGTAGTAATAAACAAAGTGGACAAGCCCAATTGCCGTCCAGAAGAAGTACAGGAAAAAGTTTTCGATTTGATGTATTCTTTAGACGCAACGGAAAATCAATTGGATTTTGCCACAATTTACGGTTCGGCAAAACAGGGCTGGATGTCAAACAATTGGAAAGAGCCTTCCGATACTATCCTTCCGCTCCTGGATGCTATAATTGAACATATTCCAGCGCCAGACGTACTGAAAGGAACGCCTCAAATGCAAATAACGTCTCTTGATTATTCCAATTATGTTGGACGAATTGCCATAGGACGTATTCATAGGGGAGAACTTCGGGAAGGAATGGATGTTGCGCTCTGCAAACGCGACGGCAACATTATTAAATCGCGCATCAAGGAATTAGACGTTTTTGAAGGATTGGGACGGACAAAAGTTGCTTCGGTAAAATCGGGCGATATTTGTGCAATTATCGGCTTGGAAAAATTTGAAATTGGAGATACAATTGCCGATTTGGAAAATCCTGAGCCTTTAGCTCCAATTGCTATCGACGAACCAACGATGTCGATGCTGTTCACAATTAACGACTCGCCATTCTTCGGCAAAGACGGGAAATATGTAACTTCCCGACATATTTATGAGCGTTTGATGCGAGAATTAGACAAAAATCTGGCATTGCGCGTCGAGCCTTCCGATTCGGCTGACGCCTGGATAGTTTACGGGCGTGGCGTTTTGCACCTGTCGATTCTGATTGAAACCATGCGCCGCGAAGGATATGAATTGCAGGTTGGACAGCCACAAGTCATTATCAAGGAAAAAGGAAATGTCAAGATGGAGCCGATAGAACAGTTAACGGTTAATCTTCCGGAAGAATCGGCAAGCAAAGTTATTGATATAGTGACGAAACGCAAGGGGGAAATGACGTCGATGGAAAGAAAAAACGACCGTATCCATATAGAATTTACAATCCCTTCGCGCGGTACAATCGGACTGAGTAATAATGTATTAACCATCTCGGCAGGAGAAGCCATCATGTCCCACCGCTTTCTGGAATATCAGCCTTGGCGCGGCGATATGGAAAAACGTCAGAATGGCTCCATCATTGCAATGGAAACAGGAAACGCTTTTGCCTACGCTCTGGACAAGTTGCAGGACAGGGGACGCTTTTTCATTCATCCTCAAACAGACGTATATGCAGGGCAAATTGTCGGCGAACACTGCAAGGAAGGCGATTTGGTTGTAAATGTCACCAAATCAAAAAAATTAACCAATGTCCGCGCCTCCGGAAGCGACGACAAGGTGAAACTGGCTCCACCGGTAGTCTTCAGCCTGGAACAGGCGCTGGAATATATCAAAGAAGATGAGTACGTGGAACTGACCCCGCTCGCCATGCGACTGCGAAAAATTATCCTGGACGAAAATGAACGAAAACGGCAAAGTAAGAAATAGACACAGTGAGTACGGGAATTATTGATTACATCGAAACTTTCATGCCCACAAAAAACATTCTGGGGGAAGCAGGTCCGTAAGTGTACGCTGCATCTTTCATTTGTCCGTAATCCATATCTTTTTGGAAGCTGTCGAAGATATTTTTCACGCCTCCGTTGATTTCCAGTTCTGAAGCCTTGCCCAAATGAAAATGATACGACAGTTTCACGCCCATATCAAAAAAGTCAGGCGTATTTTTCTCTATATCAATATCATTAAGAGTATGGCGTACAAGCATGGAAGCGGTATAATTCCCAAAAATCGAAACCTTACAGTCGTGCGACACGTTGAGGTTGGCGGTGAAATATCCGTAACAGTCCGGTGCGCGGAACATTTTTTTCTGTGGCGCAAGCTGCTCCGACCATTGTTCCGGATTCTTATAGCGGCTTTGCTGATAGGTATAGCCCATTTGAAAGTCAAACACATCGGGGAGCGCCATTTTTAATTCCATGTTTATACCTTTAACCGTCGCGCCGGAGCCATTACGCCGGGTATAGACGATGTTCCCCTGATTGTCCTCGCCTGTTTTTTCGAGGGTAAATATGTCGTCCAAAGTTGTATAAAAGCCTTCTACAAGCAGATTGGTTTGCAATTTTCCAAAGTTACGATACAAATCCGTCGAGGCGCTGACGCTGTGCGAATATTCCGGTTTCAGTCCGGAAGCAAGTTTGATTAATCCCAGCGAGCCGCCTACCGCTGCAATGTGCAAATCTTCGTTATAAGCCTGAGGAGCGCGATAACCGCTTGAATAACTTGCCCTGAAATTCACTTTGTCGTTCAGGTTGTAACGCAACGTTCCACGCGGACTGAATACGGGCTTATCCATCAGATTATGCTTGTCGAGCCGCGCACCGAAAAGAATCCCCCATTGTTTGGTTTTCCATTCGTTTTGAAGATAAGCTCCGGCAATACTTGTAGTTTGTTTCATGTCGCGGTTCAGGGTGGCATATACGTCGTTCAATTTGTTGTAAGTATATTCAACGCCTCCGGTCAGTTCGGCAGGCATGAACCACAAGCGATAGAAGGAACGGGTATATTGCGCTCCGCCGACAAAGGTTTTATCGTTAGTGTTTCCATAATTGTCCGTGTTTCGCTCCGCAGCAAAATAGCTGTCGCGCTTGATGCTCTGGGCTGATGCGTAAAGAGCGAGCCTGTGTTTATAATCCGAAGAAAAGAGGTCGAATTTAAGCCCTCCACCGTCGATCTTGTGATGCAGATATTCGGCAATATCGGCTTTATGCGGGGGATTGTCGAAACGGTTTCCACCACGACGTATCTCGTTAATGTGATGATATTCGGCAGTTAGCTTTGAAAAAGTTCCTGTCCGGTAATATCCTCTGAAACCCAATGTTTCGGAATTGATTTTCGGAATGTCGGAAAAGCCGTCGTCGTTGCGGTCGTAGGGATTGCGGTCTTTTATCATTCCGAAAAGATAAACGCCGGTTTTGTGGTCATCGGAAACAAACGAGCCGTTGATGGAAGTGTTCATATCTGCCATTCCGTCGTTGAAGATATTGGTTGAATTGGAAAGCGTTACCGAATTTCGAAGCGGCTCTTTGGTGATGATATTTACCACTCCGCCGATAGCGCTCGAACCGAACAGAGCTGAACCTCCTCCCCTGACAACTTCGATTCGTTCAATCATGGCAACAGGCAGTTGTTCCAATCCGTACACGGCAGCCAGCGAACTGAATATCGGGCGACTGTCGATTAAAACCTGCGAGTATTGTCCTTCCAGTCCGTTGATGCGCAGCTGGGTAGTACCGCAATTGCCACAGTTGTTTTCTACGCGCAATCCGGGCTGGAAGCATACGGATTCCGCCAGATTGACGCTTGAAACGGTTTCAAACAGTTTGGTCGATAATACGTTGACGATAATTCCGGCTTCCTGTTTTTTTGTTTCGTTGCGGGTTGCCGAAACGACTACTTCGCTGAGCGACAGGCTTTCCTCTTCGAGTTCAAAGTTTATTTCCAGCGTTTTTTGCGCTTCTATTTTCACTTTTTTTTCTACTGTTTTGTATCCAAGAAATGAAGCGGACAGGGTAAATTCGCCAATGGGCAGAGCTTTCAGGAAATAATGTCCGGTAGCGTCTGTTGTGATGCCGACAGTCGTTCCTTTCAGGGCAATGGTTACATAAGGAAGATGCTCGCGAGTTTTTGCGTCAATTACGTGACC
>JAIRPX010000247.1 GCA_031256775.1 Dysgonamonadaceae bacterium | reverse complement strand
GATACCTTAATTTTTATTCATTTCATGTTTATGAATTATACTTTACGCGGTTTAATTTTGTGCAACGTCATTGCGAGCGTTAGCGAAGCAATCCAGCTGAAAACTGAAAACTGAAAACTGAAAACTAATTACTGGATTGCTTCAGGCTTCGCCTTCGCAATGACGTTGCACAAAACCATACCGTGCAGAATATAACAATTATAAGACGATTATTTACAATATTGATGTTGATAAATTTTTGTATTGACGTCTTTCAGGCTCAAGAAATATATACCTTAAAAACTGAAGCACAGGAAGTATCAATCACTGATAACGGGACACGTAGCGCGAAGCGTTGTCTCGTTTACTTGTTTACTCATCCCTTGTCTACCCATCCCTCATCCCTTGTCTACCCATCCCTCGTTTACTTGTCTACTCATCCCTCGTTTACTTGTCTACTCATCCCTCGTTTACTTGTTTACTCATCTCTTGTCTACTCATCCCTTGTTAAAGGTAATAATTATTTGTGACATTCGAACACTTTGATTATTTTTGCACTATGGAAAATTATTCTAATGAAACTTTTATGCGTCGTTGCCTGCAATTAGCTGAACATGGAAAAGGCTGTGTAGCGCCCAATCCAATGGTTGGCTCCGTGATTGTTTGCAAAGGGAAAATTATCGGCGAAGGTTTTCACCGTCAATATGGCAGTTCGCACGCAGAAGTAAATGCCATCAATATGGTTAAAGACCATTTTCTGCTCAAAGAATCAACGCTTTACGTCAATTTAGAGCCTTGCTCTCATTATGGCAAAACACCTCCCTGCGCAGAATTAATTATAAAAAAACAGATTCCTAAAGTAGTTATTGGAACTCTCGACCCATTCCCCGAAGTGGCAGGCAAAGGCGTCGGAATGTTGAAAGAAGCAGGTATTGAATTGACTGTTGGCATTTTAGAAGACGAATGTCAACGGCTCAACCGTCGCTTTTTCACTTTTCATCAAAAACATCGCCCTTATATATTCTTGAAATGGGCGCAATCGTCCGACGGTTTTATCGACCGCATCCGTCAGGAAGGCGACGGACAATTGCCTGTCCGGTTTTCTGACGATTTCACTCAAATCATGGTGCATAAAATGCGCGCAGAAGAATCGGCAATCATGGTTGGCTCGCGAACCGAAAAATTAGACAAACCGCAATTGAACGTCCGTTGCTGGTTCGGACAAAATCCCCTCATAATAAAGCCATTACGTGAAAATCCGTTAGCTTTGCAGATGCAGGAGCTGTATGAACAAAAAATACAGTCGCTTGTAGTAGAAGGCGGCGCGTGTTTACTTCAAAGTTTTATTGACGAAAATTTATGGGACGAAGCCAGGATTGAAGTCAGCAACATAAAATTAAACGCAGGCGTTGATGCACCTGTACTTTCGGGAGTATTAAAAAACGTTCATAAATGTAAAAAAACTTCCGTTTTAATCTTTCATAATCATTTTAAGCCCTAAAAATTTATAAATATTACCCAACATAGCGTTTATCCTCAAAAATGTTTCTACTTTTGCATATTAATAATAAAAGTTTTATTCAATAATAATTGAACGAAAATGCACATAAAAACAGTATTTTATATTTTTTGCTGTTCAATTCTTGTTCTGCTGGCATCCTGTCTTGGAAACAGCGACGTGGATACAATAGCTGTTCCTAACGATTCGGAACTTCTGTCTTTAACTTTATCTCACGATTCCATTCCTGATTTGGCTAAAACAGTTTTTTCAATTGACCAGCGTAACAATTTGATTTTCAATCACGATTCATTAGCTTATCAAACGCAGGTTGAAAAGGTTATTGTCAAATATACCAATTCAACAGGAATCTCTAATGTTTTGTTTTTACCGACAGAAGGCGATTCTGTTTGGATAGCCAGCGGCGATTCCTTAGACGTTTCGAAGAAAGTTTCATTAAGGGTATATGCTGCCGACGGCATAAAAACAAAGTTATACAGCTTATGGGTAAATGTCCATCAAATTGATCCCGATTCGGTTCAGTATCGCAATTTACTTGAAAATCAGAATTTTATAAAGAATACAGAGGTGAAAACAATCGCCTGTGGCGGTAACTACCTACTTTATACCAGAGATAATTCAATTGTTTATATTTACCAGTCAGACAGTATAAAAAACCTGTCGCTGATGAGGCATGACGGTTCTATTCCCAACGATTTAGACCTCTCAAGCATCCAGTCATGCGAACATGGAGTATTTGCTGTCAATGCTGCAGGTGATTTCTACTTTTCAGATAACGGGCTTACCGGCTGGCAGCAAAAAACAGCGCCGCTTCCAATCAAAGTTGTTTTGGGATTTTTGAAAGAAAGTTCCATTCAAAAAACAGGTTATGCTTTTATTGTTAAAAAAACAGTTAACGGAGAACAAAAAAACGTCTTTGCTTTTATGGATTATTCTTCCGGCAACTGGAAAGAAGGTGCAGAAGTTGATGAAGATTTTCCGTTATCGGGTTTTTCCGTCATCAACAGCGAAGTTATGTTTAGCCAGCAAATAGCTCTGGTTGGCGGGGTTAATGCTTTGGGTGAAGCTTTGGATCTGGTTTGGACAACTCAAAACGGTATTCACTGGGCAAAATTGAACGATACAGAAGGAAGGTTTCCTAAAATGTTTGGAGCCAATGCTTTCCTGTACGACGACGAATATTATCTGTTGAATGGAAAATTATTGGATGGCTCTTATAATAAAAAAGTTTATTATTCAATTGATAAAGGTCGCACATGGAAGGAGAAAGCAGAAAAATATTGGGCGCCAAGTTCCTATCCTTTGCGGCAAAACGCTTCTTTGGTAATGGACGAAAAAGGCGCTAACTTTTATATCGTTGGAGGAGAAAACAGTACAATACTCGGTGACGTTTGGCAGGCGTTTCTGAATAAAAAAACATTTGCCGATTAAAAATTGATTGAATGATATAATTTTGACGACAATTTAACGTTTGCATTTAAAGGACATATTAAAGTGTATATGAAATTGGCTTCAAAATCATTCATGTTATTCTCTTTGTTTATCTGCACAACAGCGGTTGGGCAGGAATATAAATATGAAATAGGAGGCATGGCAGGTATGTCTATGTATATGGGCGACGCCAATCCTGATTCGCCTTTTCAGGGGTGGAATCCCTCGCTGGGATTTGTTTTCAGGAATAACGTAAATTTCCGTTGGGCGTTGAAAACTGATTTGCTCTACGGTAAAATAACGGGCGATACTAAAAATGTGAAGAATGTGTTTCCCGATAATGCGCAGGCGTCGTTTAACAGGAGTTTTTTTGAACTGGGAGGTCAGATGGAATTTAATTTTTTGCCATACAGCGACAAATTTGCCTATTTGAATACAAGCAAAATATCTCCTTACATATTGTTTGGACTTGGTTTTACACTGGCGCCGGGGAAAAACCAAACATTTTTTAATTTGAATGTTCCACTGGGAGTTGGCGTAAAATATAAAATACGGAACAGGTTGAATTTAGGAATAGAGTATTCGGTTCACAAGCTGTTTGGCGACGGTTTCGATGCTCCAGATAAAGATGGTTTTAATTTGGATAATCCATACAAAGTACAGAATGGATTATTTAAAAATAAAGATTGGTATAATACATTATTTTTTTCTGTCACCTGGGATTTTTTCCTAAGGGATGGGCGATGTGTAACAAATTAATGGAAAAGCAAATAGATTTAAAACGACTTCCCCGACACATAGCTGTCATTATGGATGGTAACGGTCGATGGGCGCAGAGAAATGGCATGAATCGTTTGATGGGACATCAGGAAGGTGTTGTATCTGTACGAAAAATAGTGGAAGCAGCCGTCAAAATAGGACTTGAATATTTGACGCTTTATACCTTTTCCACCGAAAACTGGAATCGTCCGAAAGAAGAAATAGATGCATTGATGTCGCTTATGATAACGGTTATTCGCAGGGAATCTGCCGAACTGATAGCAAACAATGTTCGTTTGAGGGCTATTGGAGACGTAGGTCGCCTGTCGCAACAAGCTCAGGCAGAGATACAGGCTTGCATTGACGAAAGCAGTCGCAACACAGGGTTAACTCTCTCATTAGCCGTAAGCTATTCGTCTCGATGGGAAATAACTGAAGCAGTGAAAGCAATAGCTTCACAGGTGAAAGAAAAAACTTTGAATATAGATGCAATTACAGAAGAAACTATATCAGAGTATCTTACTACCAAAGACATACCAGATCCAGACCTGTTGATCAGAACGGGCGGCGAATACCGTATAAGTAATTTCCTGATGTGGCAGTTATCGTATGCAGAACTGTATTTTACCGATACGTACTGGCCTGATTTCAGGGAAGATAACTTATATGAAGCCATTTTGGATTACCAAAAACGCGAAAGGAGATTTGGCAAAACAAGCGAACAGATGAAAAATGAAATATCCGCTTGACGATAAAAAATAAAAAATGAACAGATTAAAATTGATAAAATGAAGATAATGAAGACAATAACAAATATGGAACAAGCGAAAGGAAAGAAAAAGATGCGAAAATTCAAGCAGTTTTCATTATTTTTTCCATTATTCTTATTCCTTTCATACTTTCCACTATTGGCACAGGAAATAATAACGGAAATCACCGATACAATTCCGATTTCAACATCAGAAGAGGAACTTCCAGTTGTTTCCTATTCGCTTACCAATACAAAAAAATACGTTATTGCCGACATAACTGTTTCAGGAGTAGAAAGATATGGTTATGAAAATAATTCAGTGATCGGTATTTCAGGACTGTCGCGAGGCGACAAGGTAAGTATTCCCGGAGAAGAAATAACTGCTGCCATACGACGCTTTTGGAAACACGGACTGTTTTCCGATGTTCAAGCGCTGTTAATGAAGCAAACCGAAGACAGCGTATGGATAAAATTTGCCTTAAAACCCAATCCAATCATTTCTACAATCAATTATACAGGAGTTAAAAAAGGAGAAAGGGAGGATCTGGATAAAAAGATAGGAATGGCAAAAGGCTCACAGCTAACGCCTAATATAATTAATCGCGCAGGTAAACGTATCAAAGATTATTTTGATGAAAAAGGATTCAGCAATGCCCGCGTGAAAATCCAGCAACGCGACGACAGAAGCACGGAAGGTCATGTAATTCTGGATATTATTGTGGATAAGCAGGAAAAAACCAAAATCAGGGAAATTGTCATAACAGGCAACGAAAATATATCCGACTATACGCTGAAGGTAGCCATGAAAAAAACCAATGAAGGTTTCAGTTTGAGGAAACATTTAAGGTTGAGTATCCGTAAAATGTTCAGCGGTAAAAAATATGTCAGGGAAGAATATGAAAACGATTTGAACAATATCATACAGAAATACAATGAAAAAGGATATCGCGATGCAAAAATCGTGTCCGACAGCGTTGTATATGTAGATGACAAACATGTCAGTATTTACATAACGCTAAGTGAAGGCAACCTGTATCATATCCGTGACATAAAATGGGTAGGAAATACAATATATCATCCTGACGAACTGGCAGGCGTACTTAATATGAAAAAAGGCGATGTTTATAACCAGAAAAAATTGAATGAACGTTTGCTCAGCGATGAAGACGCTGTGTGGAGCATCTATCAAAACGAAGGTTATCTGTTTTCAAACATGGATCCTGTGGAAACTTATATTGAAAATGATTCTGTAGATATTGAAGTCCGTATCGTAGAAGGGATTAAGGCAACAATCAATCGTGTGATAATTAACGGAAACGACCGTCTGTATGAAGACATCGTCCGTCGGGAATTGATGACAAAACCCGGACAACTGTACAGCAGGGAAGCCGTGATGCGCTCGGTTCGCGAACTTGCACAAATGGGGCATTTTGACCCTGAAGCAATGGATATTAAGCCGGATCCGGATCAGGAAGCAGGTACGGTGGATATTAGCTACAATCTGACTTCAAAAGCCAATGACCAGGTGGAATTTTCAGCAGGCTGGGGGCAAACAGGGCTTATAGGTCGCCTGAGTTTCAAGTTCACAAACTTTTCTTTCAACAACCTGGTGCGCCCAAGCACCTACAAGGGAATTATCCCGCAAGGCGACGGTCAGACCCTCACATTAAGTGGTCAGACCAACGGTCGTTATTATCAGTCCTACAGTATTTCCTTTATGGATCCCTGGTTTGGCGGGAAGCGTCCGAACACTTTTTCCCTGGGCGCTTACTATATGGTTCAGACGGGTGTTGACAGCCGCTATTATAATAATTACTACAGCGGATATGGATATGGTTATGGATATAACGACTATAGCAGCTACATTACTTATGACGAAAATCAGTATCTAAAACTGTTTGGATTATCAATAGGATATGGTAAGCGACTGAGCTGGCCTGACAATTTTTTCAATATCATGTCTGAACTTTCTTTTCAGAAATACTGGTTGAACAACTGGAATTACTTTATAATTCAGAATGGAAACTGCAATAATCTGTCGCTGGGATTAACCCTTTCGCGTAACTCTACCGATAATCCTTTATATACGCGCTCCGGTTCGCAATTTTCGGCGTCGGTCAATTTAACGCCGCCATATTCCTTATGGGACGGTATCGACTACGCCAGTCTGAGCAATACGGATGCAAAAAAGAATCAATGGATAGAATATCATAAATGGAAATTTAAAGGAAAACTTTTTATCCCATTGGCAAATAAGGAAAAAGTAAAGAGAACGCCGGTATTGATGAATCGTATTGAATATGGATTTGTAGGCTCTTATAATAAGAACAAGCGTTCTCCATTTGAAACTTTCTACATGGGCGGCGACGGAATGACGGGATATTCCAGCATGTATGCCACCGAAACAATTGGACTGCGAGGTTATGAAAACGGCTCGTTGACGCCTTATGGCAGTGAAGGATATGCCTATACCCGCTTAGCTTTGGAAATGCGCTATCCTATTCTTCTTGAACAGACGGCAACGGTTTACGCTTTAGCTTTTGTTGAAGCAGGAAATGCCTGGAACGATATTTCTTCTTTCAGTCCTTTCGATCTGAAACGCTCGGCTGGAGTTGGCGCGCGTATTTTCCTGCCAATGATTGGCTTGATGGGACTTGATTGGGCTTATGGTTTCGACAGCGCAGTTAAGGGAGGCACAAGGTCGGGAAGCCAGTTGCATTTCATTCTTGGACAGGAATTTTAATATTTAACAAATAGAAAAATTTAGAATATGTATAATTTTTAATTTAATTCGTTGTTTTATGAAAAAAATAATCGTAACAACTTTTTTGTTGGTAATGAGCGCATTAGGCGCTATATGTTTACAGGCTCAAAAATTTGCATTGATTGATATGGAATATATCCTGAAAAATATTCCTGCTTATGAAATGGCAAATGAGCAATTGAATACGCTTTCAAAAAAATGGCAGGCAGAGGTTGAAGCCGTTCAGCAGGAGGCTCAGAACATGTATAAAACATATCAGGCAGATTTGGTTTTCCTGTCTCCTGAAATGAAAACCAAAAAGGAAGCTGAAATCGTGGCAAAAGAACAGGAAGCTCAGGAATTGAAACGTAAATATTTTGGTACTGAAGGAGAATTGTTTAAAAAACGCGAATCGCTTATCAAACCCGTTCAGGATGAGATATATAATGCTATTAAAGAAATTTCGGAATCGCAAGGCTACACAGTTGTTGTAGATAGAGCTTCTGCTATGAGCATAATATACGCATCTCCAAAAATAGATATTAGCAATATGATTTTGACAAAACTCGGTTATTCAAAATAAATGCTTATCTTTGCAGTTCGAAAACATACTATAAACTTAAAAAAAACAAATAACTCATGTTAAAGAAAATTGTATTATTCGCTCTTGTTTTATTTACAACAGGAGCATTTGCACAGGAAAAAATTGCTCATATAAACGCTGGTGAAGTAATTACGGCTATGCCTGAATATACCCAGATGCAGGATTCTCTGCAAAAAACGCAAAGCGCTATTGAGGCTGAACTGAAAGGTATGGAAGAAGAGTACAACAAAAAGTACACTGCCCTGATGGAAGAAGGCGACAAATTGATTGAAAGCATTAAAATAAGAAGAATGCAGGAAATCAAGGATATCGAAGAAAGGGCGCAAAATTATCAAAGAGAATCGCAATCGCAGTTGCAGCAGTTGCAGCAGTTGTTGTTTGCTCCTGTTCAGCAAAAATTCAAATCGGCAGTCGAAGCAATAGGCGAAGAAAATGGTTTCACTTACATAATGGATGTAAGTACTATTTTGTATGTCAATCCTAAAAGCGTTGATGCTACTCCTTTAGTAAAGAAGAAATTAGGTTTGAAATAAATTTAAATATTTATCTGTTGCGCGGTGTGTGAATAATTTTTTTCATACGCCGCGCGTTTTATGTTAAATTAAAATGAAATTCCCGATTGGTATTTTTGATTCAGGTTATGGGGGACTTACTATTTTTAAGGAAATCCACAGGCAAATGCCCGAATACGACTATATTTATTTGGGCGACAACGCCCGCGCTCCTTATGGAACACGTTCATTTGAAGTCGTTTACAAATATACACTACAAGCGGTGAAAAGACTTTTCGACGAAGGCTGCATTTTAATTATCCTGGCTTGCAATACGGCTTCGTCTAAGGCTTTGCGAAATATTCAGCAAAATGATCTCCCGCTTATTGATCCGCAAAAAAGAGTACTGGGAGTTATACGTCCCACAGTTGAAAGCATTGATTCTCTGACTAAAACGCGACATATAGGCATTTTAGGAACGCAGGGAACTATTTCTTCCGGTTCATACATCATGGAAATCCAGAAACTTTTCCCCGATATTAAAGTTACAGGCGAGGCATGTCCGATGTGGGTTTCCTTAGTTGAAAACAGCGAACACGATAAAGATGGCGCAGATTATTTCGTAAGGCAGCATCTGGATGCAATTCTGAAAAAAGATTCGCTCATAGATACCGTTATTTTGGGATGTACACATTACCCGCTGTTGATAAATAAAATAAGGAAATATTTACCTTCCGGCGTCAATATTGTTTCTCAGGGAAAATATGTGGCTGCAAGTTTGAAAGATTATCTTTGCCGTCATCCTGAAATAGAAGAACGATGCTCAACCGGAGGCAATTGCCGTTTCCTCACTACCGAATCGGAAGAAAAATTTTCAGGCATGGCTTCGCTTTTTTTACAGGAAAATATTAAGGCGGAAAGAATTTATCTGTGATGTTATCGCCAGAAGATAAACAGTTTATCAAGGAACACCTTTCCGACGACGTCCGAAGGCTGGCTCTCAAAACGTCATCGTTTTTTCCCCCTGATGCAAACAGCAAGTTTATACTTCAACAAATAGCAGGAAGACAACAGATTAGGCATAAAATACCGACATGGTATCAATTAGACGATATTGTGTATCCGCAACGTTTGTCGCTGGAGCAGTGTTCCTCCGAAGCGACGGCAAAATATAAGGCGTCTTTGCTTTCGGGCGATTCATTTGCTGATCTTACCGGCGGTTTTGGCGTGGATACAGCGTTTATTTCGCAGAAATTCACTTTTTCGGATTACATTGAAAAGCAAAGCGAACTGGCGGAAATAGCAAAGCACAATTTCTCTGTTTTAAGTTTGAAAACGGGCGTACATAATGAAGACGGAAAGGACTATTTGCAGCAAATGAAACATGTTGACTGGATTTATTTAGACCCAGCCCGCCGTTCAGATTCCGGTGGAAAAACAGTGTTGATAGAAGATTGCGATCCTAATTTGCTGGATATTCAGGATTTGCTTATGAAAAATGCTGACGGTGTACTGTTGAAATTATCGCCCATGCTGGATATACGGGCTGCGCTGACAGTTTTGAAAAATGTTCAGGAAATTCATGTCGTAAGTGTTGAAAACGAATGTAAAGAGATACTTTTTTTGCTACAAAAAGACATTCAAGGAGATGCGCCGGTCGTTTGTGTCAATATTGATAAATACGGTGAATATCAATCTGTTATTTTCCATTTGGCAGACGAAAAAAATTCTGTTATTTCATATACCGATAAAATTGGCGCATATATTTACGAGCCGAATGTATCCATATTAAAAGCCGGTTATTTCAAAGGAACAGCATTTCGCTACAATCTGAATAAACTGCATCCCGACAGCCATTTATATACATCTTCCGAATTAGTTACAGATTTTCCTGGAAGAATTTTCCTAACGGAATCAGTATTTTCACCTAATAAAAAAGAAATGGCGCAGGCGCTTTCAGACATTAATCAAGCAAATATCAGTGTCCGCAATTTTCCTTTTTCAGTTGCAGAACTGAGAAAAAAATGGAAAATAAAAGAAGGAGGGGAAATATACTTGTTTGCAACTACTTTAGCCAATGGAAGTTACAGGATAATTAAGGCGAGGAAACTCACCTTTCCGTAAGCTAAATCATACGGTATATCTTTTACGCGGTTTAATTTTTGTAATCTGTAAAGTTTTTTAGGACGAGACACTAACACGTTCATCGCGTCTCGTTTATCGTATTTCTGGATTGCTTCAGGCTTCGCCTTCGCAATGACGTTTCACAAAACCAGGTACAGTCGGAAATCGCTCATGGTTTACATCTGTTTTTTTATTGAAGCACAAAGGTATATGAAATTCTGCGATTTTCCATTATTTAAATCATAAAAGCATATTAGTCATCTTAACAACCTTATAATCAAAAATAAACATACTTTGCTACCTGTCAAATCATAATATCCGAAGAAAAAAATGTACGAATTGTCGCCTGAAATTACGATTTGACATGAAGAAATGTACGAATTGTCCACTCAATTATTTTTTTACATATTACTTTTGTCGAAAAAAAATTAGTAATGATTCTACAGAAAAACGATAGA
>JAIRPX010000244.1 GCA_031256775.1 Dysgonamonadaceae bacterium | reverse complement strand
AAATTAAGGTATCGCAGCTACGCTGCTCTGTTATATTCCGTACATCCTTTACCGTGCGCTTACGCACACGGCTACAAAGATACTGGCGCTACGCGCCTTCTCGCAAAACACAGGGTTTTGCAGGTGAGCCAAAAATATTATTTATAAAAATTTACCACAGCAATGTGCAAATAAAAAACAGAAGCATTTTACTTTCATCTGCAAACGCCTCTGTTTCACGTAGCGAGACCGAGGATTGAACTCGGGACCTCATGATTATGAATCATGCGCTCTAACCTGCTGAGCTATCTCGCCATCATTTTTTCGTGGCGCAAAGGTAATGCTTTTTTCTGGAGAATCCAAATAATTATAATGTATTTTTTCAAAGCAATATATTTTTTCCAAATTGAAGTACTGAATTTTTACACGCTTAGATCTGCCTCGAATATGATTACAAGAGTATTTACAGCTAATAACAAAAAAAAAATATCAGATAAATGAATAAAAAGAGCAATTTATTTTGCTGATATTTAAACTTTACATTATCTTTGCAAGCCGAAAAATATGTTTGGCGTAAAAGTGATTAAAAAACAATTAATTATCAATATAAACAAATTAAAACTAACAGTCAAAAAAAATTATGATTATTGTTCCATTAAAGGAAGGCGAAAATATTGAAAGAGCCTTAAAAAAATTCAAGAGAAAGTTTGAGAAAACAGGTGTAACAAAAGAGCTGAGAAGAAGACAAGCTTTTGCGAAACCTTCTGTTGAAAAGAGAAAACAAAAAATTCATGCCGTTTACGTACAGAAGCTGAGACAATTGGAAGAGTAAAAACAGACAAGGAAAAAGAAAAAAAAGCAGAAAAAAATAAAAATAATATTTTATTTTCTTCGTCGTTTTTATTTTTTTATTATCTTCGTCGCTAAAAAAAGAACGAAGATATGTTGATAGAATCATTCTTGCAATATCTGCAATATGAGAAGAATTATTCTCCTCATACAGTAGAATGTTATAAGAATGATTTATTGCAGTTTAAAGAGTTTGTATGCGGAGACGAATCTTTTATTCCTCAGAATATCAATACGTTAATCATCAGGCAGTGGATCGTTTTTCTGATGGGGCAGGATTATTCTCCGCTCTCTGTCAATAGAAAACTAAGTACGCTAAAGTCCTTTTTTAAGTATCTGCAAAGGTATTCGCACATACAGTCAAGTCCTGTTAAAAGTATTACGGGACCGAAAGTAAGTAAACCTTTGCCTTATTTTGTCAAGGAAAAAGACATGAATCATCTTTTGTCTGAAATGGAAGACGAGGAAAACGAAACGACCTTTGAAACGAAACGCGATAAAGCTATTATAGACATTCTATATACCACAGGTATGCGTTGCGCAGAACTGACAGGATTGAAAAACAGCGATATTGATTTTACTTCTAACCTGCTAAAAGTCAACGGAAAAAGGAATAAACAAAGACTCATTCCGTTTTCGGAAAATCTTAAAAACTCTTTATTGGCATATAAAACAATAAAACACAAGGAAATAGACATCAGCGTTAGTCAGGCTTTTTTTGTACGAAAAAACGGTAAAGCCTTGTCTAACGCCATTGTATATGATATTGTTCACAAACAATTGGCGAAAATTCCCAATTTAGCTAAAAAAAGCCCTCATGTATTGAGGCACACATTTGCAACAGCTATGTTAAACAACGGTGCTGATTTGAATGCAGTCAAAGAATTACTTGGACATGCAAGCCTTTCTTCTACCGAAGTTTATACGTATACTACATTTGAAGAATTAAAAAAAGTGTATAACAAAGCTCATCCAAGAGCTTAAAAAACAAAGGAGGTTTTTATGGAAATTACAATTCAAGCCATTCATTTTGAGGCAAGCAAACAGTTAGAAGCTTTTGTTCAGAAGAAAGTAAGCCGTTTATCTAAATTTCACGACGGCATTACCCTTGCAGATGTTTCGTTAAAGGTGGTTAAACCGGAAACAAATCAAAACAAGGATGTATCAATCAAGCTATTGACGCGCGGTCACGAATTTTTCGCCGAAGAAGTAGCCGACACGTTTGAAGAAGGCATTGATAAATGTGTTGTCAAGTTAGAACGTCAAATCGTTAAGTTTAAAGAAAAGCAAAATTCAAAAAACGGTAAAAGCGGATATGAATTTTTCGATGAAAAAACAGTAGATTATTTCGATGAAACAGTAGATAAATAGCTGAAATACAAATGAAAAATATTTGGAATATATGCAGGGCTTATTTAGCTCTTATCCTCCTGATCTTCTCAGCTGGAAAGATTTCGGGACAGGTTTCTCAGAATAATGTTACTTTACCGTTAGACAGCGCAGTAAGCAATATTCTCACTCAAATAGCTCTTTTCCCGCAAGAAAAAATCTATTTACAGACCGACAAGCCCTACTATATTTCAGGCGAAAAGATTTTTTTCAGGGCTTTTCTGCTGGACGCCATCATTCATCAACCGGCAACTACAAGCCGCTACGTGTATGTGGAACTGGTTAATCCAATAGATACTGTTGTTATACGACGGCAAATCCGCCCTGAAAAAGATTTTTTTTATGGAACGCTGGTAATTCCCGAAGATTTGCCTCAGGGCGATTACGTAATAAGGGCATATACACGTTTCATGACTAATACGGATAATGAATATTTCTTTAAAAAACATATCTATATTGCTGATCCAAGCACAACTTCCGTAAAAACAGAAATTGAATACGATTTCATAAATGAAAAGCAGGTTGAGGTCAGGCTGCGTTTTGTGGACGCGCAAGATCAGAAACCGCTGTTTCCATCTAAAATACCTTTGCAACTGAATAATGAGAAAACGGTTAATCCCAAGCCGGACAACGATGGATGGGTGCGTGAAAAATTCAATTTATCGGATGATGACAGCCACAGAACGCTTTTCGCTGAATTTGACTGGGACAAATATTTATTCCGACAGTTTCTACGAATACCTTATCCGAAAAAAAAGTTTGATGTGACTTTTTATCCCGAAGGCGGAAATTTAGTGGACGGACAAATTGGAGTAATTGCATTTAAAGCGATGTCGTCCGACGGAAAAGGACTGGACATAAGGGGCGAAGTATTCGACTCGGCTGACAATTCGATTCTGGAATTTAAAACATTTTATGATGGAATGGGTTCTTTCAACTTTATGCAATCATCGGGCAAGCGATATTATGCCATTTGCCATTATGGAGATGAAAGTATTAAAGTTGATTTACCGACAGTAAAATCCAGCGCTGCAACTTTGAAAACCGGATGGAGGCAAAATAAATTATGGATCGCAGTCAACAAGTCCGACGATATGCTACAGCAGAAGTTTTATTTACTTGTACATATCAGAGGCAGAGTTATTTATGCGGGAGAATGGAATATGCTGAAAGAATCTGTTGTCATTGATAAACAGGAATTTCCCTCAGGAGTTTCGCACGTCTTACTGCTAACGCAGGATTATCAACCTGTCAGTGAGCGTCTTGTCTTCGTTTTGAATAACGATCAGGCTCAGGCTAAAATTCATCCGTCGAAAACGGAATATAAAAAAAGAGAGCTTGTACAAATGACAGTACAGGTTGAGAATGAGCAAAATAAAACTCCGCTGGCATGTAATTTCGCCGTTTCAGTAACCGACGATAAGGATATTGATATAGACACAACTTCCAATATTCTGTCAAGCATTTTATTAACGTCTGAATTAAAGGGATATATACATAATCCGGCTTATTATTTACAGAAAAACAACCGGAAAGCGGATTTGGCAGCCGACCTGCTGATGATGACACAGGGCTGGACTCGTTATGATATTCCCAAAACCTTGCGTGGCGATTTCCAATATCCATCAACGTATCCCGAAAATTCGCAATCTTTTTCAGGAACTGTTATAGGAGGCTTGCTCGCCAAACCATACGGTGGAGCTGGCGTATCTATTATCTCTCTCAATCAAAGCTATTTCGACATAACTGAAACAGATGATAAAGGACGTTTCAAGTTTAATTTTGAATTACCCGACAGCACAATTTACATCATTCAGGCATTGAATAAAAAAGGCAAGGAAAGCATGTTGGAACTTTTTGTGGATGCAACAAGTTATCCTGTTACTTCTGATTTGCAAGCCTTTAAGTTTTCACGTGGAAAAGAAGTAAATGCCAGTTTGAACGATTACATATCCAAAGCCGACATGAAATATGTTTATGAAAACGGCATGAGAATGGTGAAACTGCCGGAAGTGGTTGTAAAATCCAGCCGGACAGTCAGTAAATATAAATCGCCTTATTATTCATCGCCGGATAACAGAATAACGGAAGAAGAATTAGAGAAAACGGCAACGTCTGATTTGCGACAATTAATATCACGACTGCCTGGCGTATTCATACAGGGACGTAATTCCATAAGGATTCGCAATAATCCGGGTCCTCCGCTGATTGTGATTAACGGCATAAAAATAGGCGGATTCCAACCCGACGACGAAACGACAATGAGCGCTTTGGATATGGTAAATGCTTCAGACGTAGCTCAGATTGATCTTCTTAAAACACCAATTAATCTGGCGATGTATGGCACGCAAGGCGCTAACGGCGTGATTGAGATATTTACAAAATCCGGAAAATTCACCATGAGCGATCGTATCCGGTTTAATATTAAAACTGTAGCGCCCTTAGGCTATCAAACTCCTGTGGAATTTTATTCTCCGAAATATGATACGCCGGAAACAGATGAAAATAATGTTACTGATTTAAGAAGCACAATTTACTGGAATCCGGGAATAATTGCCGGTTCATCGGGAGAAACGCCATTTGATTTTTATACGGCAGATTCTCCTTCATCCTATTCCATAATTTTAGAAGGAATCAGTCCTGAAGGAAAATTAATTTACCTGAGAGAAAAAAGTATTATTGAAACAACAGAATAATCAGTTACTTACGTTGTAACGTCTGTTGCCGCGAGGGGATACTTTGTAAACCTTTAAAGGGTATTTGCTGCCTGAAATTGGCGCTCCGTTTCCGTCGGCAATGTAATAGACCGACTTGCATTTAGCACAAGTAGCTTTACCTGTGTCATCCGGCGCGATTTTAATGGTTTTGTTAACTTCAACAGGGCAAGCCAAATCGTAGGCAAAAAGACTGATTTCTCCGTTGGAATCAATACCGTTACTAACAACCAATATACCGCCATAACCTAATTGGTCGTCTGCAAAACGCTTGTCAATAAAGATTTTATATGCCAGAGGACTGTTAAGTATACTGTCTTCAGAATGTAAATACAAAATAAGATTGACAGGAGCATTAGGAATAGGTGAAAAAACTTCATCAGCACAAGACTGATGCAGAAGAAAAACAAACGTTCCTATTAGCGCGATTTTTTTAAACATATTGAGAATCTTATTAAGCTACAAAGTTACATGAAAATTTTCGAATTACACACAATCAAATAAAATTCTCTGGATTGCTTCGCAATGACGTTGTACAAAATTAAACCGCGTAAATTATAAAAATGAGAAAAGAAAAATACTGGTTAGATAATTTAAAAGAATAAAGCAATGAAAAGTTATATCTTACAGTAATTTTAAGTTTGTTGTGCGTCATTTGCCATGCACAATATCCTGCTCCAAGTAATTTTAGTATGGGTTACCCGTAACTGGACAGATAAACGAGACACGTAGCGCTGTCTCGTTTACTCGTTTACTCCTCCCTCATTTACTTGTTTACTAATTACTCGTTTACTCCTCCCTCGTCTACTCCTCCTGTCATATATTGATATTATTTTCCACCTAAAAATCCAATTTTTAAAATTTCATACCGTTTCCTATTGTTTGTTGCGCTTTTTTTAATTAATTTTGCGCTTTTATTTTATGAAGAAATTATATATTGATAAAATTCATAATCATAATAACATCATTAAAAAACAAAATTCTATGTATTGGTTATTAAATTCTTCTATTGGCAGGAAGCTCATAATGAGTATCTCAGGCGTCTTCCTGATTTTGTTTTTGCTTTTTCACGCATCAATGAACCTTGTCTTAGTCTTTTCAGATGAAGCCTACGACATGATTTGCGAGGCGTTGGGAGCTAACTGGTATGCCATTGCAGGTACTTTGGTACTTGTCGGCGGCGTGCTAATCCACATTGTCTACGCGACTTTGCTCACACTGCAAAATCAAAAAGCGCGTGGAGCGGATAAGTATGCATCCGCTAACAAAACAACAACCGAGTGGTCGGCAAAAAACATGTACGTGCTGGGATTGATTGTCCTGCTCGGATTAGCTATCCACTTGTGGAACTTCTGGTATAAAATGCAATTCGTTGAATTGTTGGGACACGAACCGGCGCAAGGCTCGGCTATTGTGAAAGGCTTGTTTGCTTATTACCCGCCACTTTACGGATTGGTTTATTTAGCTTGGCTTACAGCAATTTGGTTTCACCTAACGCACGGCGTTTGGAGCGCATTCCAGACTCTGGGATTCAACAACAAAATCTGGTTTGCAAGGTTAAAGTGTATTAGTAACGCAGTGGCTACAATCATCGTGTTGCTTTTTGCCGTTTGTCCGGTGTACTTCACAATAAGTAATTTACTGAGTTGAAAGTAAACGAGTAAACAAGATGACAACACATGATGAAGCAAGAAAGATGTAGTTTCTTTAATTCGCAAAAATAATGGAAAATTAATTTATGAGAGTGCAAAATAAACAAGCAAACGTTATTTCCGTTTACTCGCTTACTTTTAAACTCGTCTACTAAAAAAACGTTTATGACAACATTAAATGCTAAAATTCCACAAGGTCCATTAGCTGAAAAGTGGACAAATTATAAAGACCACCAGAAATTGGTCAATCCGGCTAACAAACGCCGTTTAGATATTATCGTGGTGGGTACCGGACTGGCGGGCGCATCGGCTGCCGCCTCACTCGGCGAACTGGGTTTCAACGTACTGAACTTCTGTATTCAGGATTCACCCCGCCGCGCACACTCCATCGCCGCACAAGGCGGTATCAACGCAGCGAAAAACTATCAAAACGATGGCGACTCGGTTTACCGCCTGTTTTACGACACTATCAAGGGCGGCGACTACCGCGCCCGCGAAGCCAACGTTTACCGCCTGGCTGAAGTTTCCAACAATATTATTGACCAGTGCGTGGCGCAGGGAGTTCCTTTCGCCCGCGAATATGGCGGCTTGCTCGACAACCGTTCATTCGGCGGCGCACAGGTTTCGCGTACATTCTACGCCAAAGGTCAAACGGGACAACAATTACTGCTCGGCGCTTATTCGGCATTAAGCCGTCAAGTGAAAAAAGGAAGCGTAAAACTTTATACGCGCTACGAAATGCTGGATTTAGTCTTGATTAAAGATGAAAACGGAGTGGAACGCGCTCGCGGAATCATAGCCCGCAACCTCGTAACAGGAAAAATCGAACGCTTCTCTGCACATGCAGTTGTTATCGGCACCGGCGGATATGGCAACACATTCTTCCTTTCGACCAATGCGATGAACTCCAACGGTTCGGCTGCCATACAGTGTTATCACAAAGGCGCTTTATTCGCAAATCCTGCATTCGCGCAAATCCATCCAACCTGTATCCCTGTTCATGGCGATTTCCAATCGAAATTGACGTTGATGTCCGAATCGTTGCGTAACGACGGACGAATTTGGGTTCCAAAGAAACTGGAAGATGCAAAAGCTATCCGCGAAGGCAAATTGAAACCAACGGAAATTGCCGAAGAAGACCGCGATTATTATTTGGAACGTCGCTATCCTGCTTTCGGAAACTTGGTTCCGCGCGACGTTGCTTCTCGCGCTGCGAAAGAACGTTGCGATGCAGGCTTCGGTGTAAACAACACAGGATTAGCTGTTTATCTGGATTTCTCCGACGCCATCAACCGTTTGGGATTGAAAACGGTGGAAGCGCGTTACGGCAATCTTTTCCAGATGTATGAAAAAATCACGGCGCAAAATCCATACGAAACGCCTATGATGATTTATCCTGCTATCCACTACACGATGGGCGGTATTTGGGTCGATTACGAATTAATGACCACAATTCCGGGCTTGTTTGCCATCGGCGAAGCTAATTTCTCCGATCACGGTGCGAATCGGCTGGGAGCTTCGGCTTTGATGCAAGGATTAGCCGACGGTTATTTCGTGTTGCCTTATACGATTCAAAATTATTTGTCCGATCAAATTCGCGTACCGCGTTTCAGCGTTGATTTGCCCGAATT
Source organism: Dysgonamonadaceae bacterium (assembly GCA_031256775.1). Taxonomy (GTDB): domain Bacteria; phylum Bacteroidota; class Bacteroidia; order Bacteroidales; family Azobacteroidaceae; genus Azobacteroides. The sequence continues at coordinate 13,631 of JAIRPX010000244.1, read as the reverse complement.
TGCGGAAGCCGAAAAAGAAGTAGAAAATAAAATCGCTACTTTGATGAGCATAAAGGGAAAACGTTCGGTCGATTCAATTCACAAAGAACTGGGACACATCATGTGGAACTATGTCGGTATGGGGCGCACCAAAGAATCTCTGGAAACGGCTTTGGAAAAACTGAAAATTCTGAAAAAAGAATTTTGGTCGAATGTATTTATTCCTGGTGAACCAAACACATTGAATGTGGAATTAGAAAAAGCTTTGCGCGTAGCTGACTTCCTCGAAATCGGCGAACTGATGGCTTTGGATGGCTTGAATCGTAATGAATCCTGCGGCGGACATTTCCGCGAGGAATATCAAACGCCCGAAGGCGAGGCTTTGCGCGACGACGATAAATATTCTTACGCTTCGTGCTGGAAATATGCTGGCAATGATTTGCAACCGGAATTGGTTAAAGAACCATTGGATTACGAATTTATAGTAAGACAACAACGAAATTATAAGAATTAGTATAAAGTAAACAAGTATTAAAGTAAACGAGTAAACGAGATTAAAGTAAACGAGAATAAAGTAAACAAGATTAAAGTCAATGAGAATGGTAACTCATAAAGATTTGATTGTCTGGAAGAAAGCGATGCTGTTGGTTACATTGCTATATCAATTGACGAAATCGTTTCCGAAAGACGAACTTTATGGTTTGGTTGCACAAATGAGACGAGCAGCTGTTTCGATACCATCCAACATTGCAGAAGGGCATGGAAGATGCTCTGATAAAGAGTTAGTCCGGTTTTTATTTATCTCGTTAGGTTCTTCTTCCGAATTGGAAACTCAAATAATTATTTCAAACAATCTGAATTTTCTCTCAAACGAAGATTATTTGAAATTATTGAAATTGAACGAAGAAATAAGAAAAATGCTTGTTGCTTTAATACGGAAAAAAAATAATGGCGTTATGAATCAATAAAATTAATCTGAGTGATGTCTACTTGTTTACTCGTTTACTCGTCTACTTGTTTACTCGTTCACTTGTCTACTCGTTCACTTGTTTACTTGTCTACTTGTTCACTTGTTCACTTGTTCACTTGTCTACTCATCACTCATTTACTTAAAAAACAATGGAAAAAGTAATAAACATAAAAGTAAAAGTTTGGCGACAGAAAGGTCCCAAAGCAAAAGGATATTTTGAAACATATCCTCTAAAAAACATTTCCGGCGACACATCTTTCCTGGAAATGATTGATATTCTGAACGAACAGCTCATCAGCGAAGGCAAAGAACCAATTGCATTTGACAACGATTGTCGCGAAGGCATCTGCGGAATGTGTTCCTTGTATATTAATGGACATCCGCATGGTCCCGACAATTTGATTACAACATGCCAGTTGCACATGAGGCATTTCAATGATGGAGAAACCATCACCGTTGAGCCGTGGCGTTCAGCAGCTTTCCCTGTGATTCGCGACTTGATGGTCGATCGCCAGGCTTTCGACAAAATCATTCAGGCAGGCGGATACGTTTCGGTCAATACCGGCGGCGTACCCGACGCTAATGCGATTCCCATTTCAAAATTAGACGCCGACGAAGCGATGGATGCAGCTTCATGTATCGGTTGCGGCGCTTGCGTGGCAGCTTGCAAGAATGGTTCAGCCATGTTGTTTGTTTCGGCGAAAGTTAGCCAGTTAGCATTGTTGCCACAAGGAAAAGTGGAAGCAAAAGCCCGTGCCCGCGCAATGGTAGCCAAAATGGACGAATTGGGATTTGGAAACTGTACCAACACCCGCGCCTGCGAAATGGAATGTCCAAAAGGCGTTTCAATAAGCAACATTGCCCGTTTGAACAGAGAATTTTTGAAAGCGAAGTTGAGCGAGTAAAGCTCTGGCTATTGAACTTAAAACCTGTTAAGTCTAAAGATTTAACAGGTTTTGGTTATTTTATTCAGTTAACAGTTCATGTTCGCAACAACAACGCCTCATATACTCTGTAAAGTATGGTTTTGTGCATCGTCATTGCGAAGGCGAAGCCTGAAGCAATCCAGCAAAAGAGGATCATCTGCAAAACCTTGTGTTTTGCGAGAAAGCAGCGTAGCTGCAACATCTTTTTTAACAGCAAATTAATTCATAAACATGAAATGAATAAAAATTAAGGTATCGCAGCTACGCTGCTCTGTTTATATTCTGTACATCCTTTGCCGTGCGCTTACGCACACGGCTACAAAGATACTGGCGCTATGCGCCTTCTCGCAAAACACAGAGTTTTGCAGGTGAGCCGTAAAAGACTAAAAACTGATAACTATACTTCAGCACGGCATGGTTTTGTGCATCGTCATTGCGAAGCCTGAAGCAATCCAGCAAAAAACTAAAAACTGATAACTGATAACTGATAACTAATTTCTGTATTGCTTCGCTAACGCTCAATGACGTTACATAAAATTAAACCGCATAAAGTATAAATAGGGGTTCAATAATATATTTCCGGCATACTGTTAGTTAATTCCACATAAACAGCGCCTTCTTTTTCAAAAAAACGGATTTTATTTTCTCTCGCCAGCCATCCAAGTGCATAATAGATGAACGACTCCCTAAAATTAGTATACTCCCCTATTTCCCGGATACTTAATGCGTTTTTCCTGCTCAATAAACACCATATTGTTCCGGCGTTAATGCCAATATTATTTTCAAGCATAATGGTAAAATGTTTTTAAAATAACAACCGGATATATATAAAAGTTTGTACTTTTACATTATTTGCAAATCAATTATACCAACGTAATCAAAATAAAACGCAAAAAAAAACGTTTCTTTTTAGATAAATGCCTATTTTTTCAGTATGAACAGATTGTATTTCCATTTTTTATTGTTTCTGCTTGCCGGTTTCTTTGCCTGCAACAGTGATTTTGAATATTATTCAACTAATCCTGACAATTTGCTCTCATTTTCGACAGATACACTCCGATTTGATACTGTTTTAGCCACAGTTAATACTCCCATAAAAGTTTTTACAGTTTACAATAACAACAAAAAATCGTTGCTGATTTCTTCCATAAGATTAAAAAATTACGAATATAGCAGATTCAAAATCAATGTGGACGGGGAAACGGGAACTTCATTTCGGGACGTAGAAATTCGGGCTAACGACAGCCTGTATGTATTTGTAAATATCAAACCCGATCAAACGGGGAACGAGCAGCCATTTCTTATCAGCGATTGCATTGAATTTATAACCAACGGACGACAGCAAAATGTGATTCTTGAAGCATTCGGACAAGACGTAATTGTTTGTAAAGGCTTGACAATCAACTCCGATTCCATTCTCGACAACAGAAAACCATTTTTGATTTACGACAGTTTGGTTGTTAGCGCAGGTACTGTTTTAGATATCAGCGAGGGTACTGCTTTTTACATGCAAAACAAAGCCGAAATCATTGTCAGGGGAACGCTTCGCATCAACGGCACTCTGGAATCGCCCGTCGTTATCAGGGGGGTGAGGAACGATTTAATGGTTGGTGTTCCGTATGATTTAATCCCCGGTCAATGGGGAGGTATTCGTTTCTGCGCTACAAGTTTCAATAATGTAATTAATTATGCGCGAATAAGAAACGGTAGTTTTGGAATAGAAATGGAACTTTCAGAGCCATCCGAATCAAAATTAGAAATGAAAAATGTGGTATTAACTAATTTTAAAGGAAAATTGATTCGCTCTGTTAATTGCATGATGAATGTCGAAAACTGCGAGTTATCAAATTCGCAGGGCGCTTTACTCGACTTAACCGGCGGACATTATAATTTTATTCACTGCACAATGGCTAATTATTATGCAAGCAGTATTGACGCAGGATGGGGTAATTCGGATAATCAAACAATTATATTGTCTACTGCTTATTATACAGAAGAAACATTGGATAAACCAGCACGTTACCCAATATTGCAGGCAAATTTTTATAATACGGTAATTTGGGGTATGAAATATCAAAACTCTTCTCAAATATCTATCGAAGAAACTGGAAATGAATCTTTTATAAATTATTATTTCGAAAACTGTCTTTTTCCAAGCAAAGGCGCAACGAATGACGACCCAAACAATCCCGACATCGTTCCTACGGTTGTAAACTGCGTTATCAATGAAGATCCTGTGTTTATTGATACGAAAGTGGCAAAAGATGATAAGGATAAATACGATTTTCACTACAATTTTAAAATAGATTCTGTTTCTCCGGCAAGAAATAAGGCTAATTCCCAGATTTCAATGCAGTTACCTTACGATTTGAATGGCGTTGACCGATTTCTTGACGAGGGACCTGATATTGGAGCTTACGAATTTAACAATGCAATAAATTATGAACAGCAATAAAATATTTATTTTCTGTATTCTGTTGTGTATGCTGTTTTTACCGGCATACGGTGAAACGCCTTTCAGAGTTATGTTTTACAATACAGAAAATTTTTTTGATACGGAACACGACGCAAATAAAAACGACAGGGAATTTACCCCGCAAGGAGCGAGAAGCTGGACAAATAAACGTTATTATGCGAAGGTGAATAATATAGCAAAAGTTATTACCGCTATTGGAGAATGGGATACGCCTGTATTGATTGGTATGTGTGAAGTTGAAAATGACAAGGTTATGCGCGATTTAACGCTTTCGTCGCCATTAAAAAAAATGGAATACCGATATATCCTTACCGAATCGGACGACAGACGGGGAATCGACGTAGCCCTTCTTTATCAGCGCGATAGATTTAAGTATCTTTATCACGATTGTATCAATATTAACTTTCCATATAACAGGCGTAAGAAAACGCGCGATGTATTACATGTTGCTGGACAGGTAATTACAGGTGATACGCTGGATGTTTTTGTTTGCCATTTTCCGTCCAGGCGGGGAGGCGAACTGGAATCCGAACCGGATCGCATCTACGTCGCATCGGTTGTGCGGATAAAAGTTGACAGCTTGATGCAGAGCCGTAAAAATGCAAATATACTCATCATGGGCGATTTTAATGACGAGCCATTAAACAAAAGTATTTCTAAAACGCTGAATGCCAAGCCTGTTACAGATAAAGCAAATAAAAACGATTTGTACAACCTGTTTATTTCTGTACAGAATAAAAACGGTATCGGCAGTTATAAATTTGGCAGGCAATGGAATTTCTTAGATCAGATTATTGTATCGGGAAATTTGCTAAATCCGAACAATCGTTTTCATATCCTTCCAGAAACAGCGACTATTTTCCAAAAACCTTTTCTCATGACCGAAGATAAAAGTTACGGTGGAAAACGACCGAAAAAAAGTTTTCATGGTCGAAAATACGAAGGCGGCTACAGCGACCATTTGCCGGTGTATGCCGATTTTTATATTAAAAAATAAAGTAGATACGCGATTAATTGCGTCTCTGCTGATAGAAATTAGCCCGCTATTTTTATCGGACACATTGTGATTTATTTTACAAAAAGTTACTACCTTTACACACTATTTTTTACTAAAAAACAAAATAAAATTGCATTTTATGAAACACACATTATTTATATTACTGATTATAAACCTGTTAAATTTCTTGAACTTAACAGGTTTAAATGCGCAGGAAAACAGTTTTGCGGCAAAAACCGATTCGTTGCGAAAAGTAATTAACATTGCCGAAGGCGAAAATAAGTTAAACGCTCTCAATGAGTTAAGTACTTTACTGTTTTACAATGCAAGCGACGATGTTTCGCTCGAAACGTATCTGCACGTTTCTGACGAGTATATAAAAGAGGCGCAAATGCAAAAGCAAACAAAGCTACAGGGCGATGCCAAAGTGTCGGCGATAATAGCCCGCGTGCGTTGCGGAAAATTTGACGAAGTGGAAAAACGTGCACTCGAAACGCTTAATTTCCTGAAAACCAACGGACAAATGGAAAGTATGTACGTTGTTTTCAAACAACTGATTTTGTCTTATTGCCGACAGGGAAAATACGATTTTGCGCTTGCTGAATTGGGAAAAACCTACAATCAGGCAACCGCCGAAAACGATTTGTTGGGACAGTTTTATGCGCAATATCTCACAGGCATCGTTTATATGCACCAAGACCGCATTGACAAAGCGGAAGAACATTATATGCAAAGCGTGGAAACTGCGAAAAAAATCAATAAAAAACCTTTCGATTTAATAACCGTATATTCAGAACTTTGCAATATGATGCAGGTAAAAGGGCGTTTCGATGATTTTTTTGCGCTGATGGGCGAAACGGAAACGCTGCTCAAACAACTTGAAAAGCAAAATGTAAACCGCAAATATACAACAAATTGGGAAAATATTTTTACGCTCTACGCTTATGCTTACAGTTTTATGGGCGAGTTCGACCGCGCCGAAACTTACTGTAACAGCATGGATAGTATTGGTGTCGGCAATCCTGTTACTTCGTTCAACAGCGCCTACATCCGCTCGCAGATTTTTGATTCCCGAAAACAGTATGACAGGGCATTGGAATTGATAGACAAAGCAATAGAGTTAGATCCTAACTATATTTATACGCGATTTCAAAAAGTGAAAATTTTGTCGCACATCGAAAATGCGCCATGCACTTGGGCTGAAACAGATGCGACCGTTGCGTTTGCCGACTCTGTCCGCAACGCCGATTTCAACGCTCAACTCGACGAACTCCGCACCCAGTACGAAGTTGATAAACTTGAAATGCAAAAAGCGCAAAATCATAGAAATTTCCTTTTTGCACTCGGCGGCGTTGTTTTGCTGCTTATAATTGTGGTAATAATTTTTATCAACCGCCAGAAAATTCACCGCAAAAATAAAACGTTAGTTTTGCAGATACGCGAATTGCAGGAATTGCAGCAAATAAAAGAAAACGAACTTTTGCAAAAAATCACTTTTGAAACGCCCGAAACAGATATTAAAGAACTTTGCCCAGAAAGCCGCAAAAACAAAATTTGCCTTAAACTGCGCGACTTGTTGCTCAAAGATAAAATTTACCGTGATGAAAAGCTAACGCGCGAAACATTAACATCGCAACTCGGCGTCAACCGTCACGATTTAGACGATGCTTTTCAGTTATGCTTTGGAATGTACTATACCAAATACATCAACCTGCTGCGCCTTAAAGATGCCGTTGCTATGCTCGAACAAAGCGATTTATCCATAATCGAAATTTCTGAAAAAGCGGGGTTCGGCACACTGCGTACTTTCCAACGCCAATTTACCGCACAATATAATATGTCGCCCAAAGATTACAGGGCAGCGGGAAAGGAATTAAAAATTAGGAATTATGAATTATGAATTTGCACAGCATGGTTTTGTGCATCGTCATTGCGAAGGCGAAGCCTGAAGCAATCCAGTAATCTATTTATTTACAACTGGATTGCTTCGCTAACGCTCGCAATGACGTTGCACAAAATCAAACCACGTAAAGTATAATTCATAATTCATAATTCATAACTCAGGCTCACCCGCAAAACCCTGTGTATATGGCTTTCCTGCTGACGCGGCTTTATAAGCCGTGCCTTCATGCTTTGCGCCACGTGTCTCGTTTAAAAAACTAATAACTGATAACTGACAACTGATAACTGACAACTAATTTCTGGATTGCTTCGCTCGCAATGACTACACGGCTTTTTACAGTCTGTTCACACCAGCGAAGAAAAAAAACGGGACACGCTTTGCGCAACGTGTCCCGTTCATCTTGTATCGTGAATCGTATTTAATCCACTACGGATTAGGTCTTACTGTCCGCGTAGCGCGAACGGAAAAACCATAGTTTCTTGCACAATTATTGATTATTGTCTTATTCTTAAGATCAAGCCTCTGTGCAGAGAGCGTTACCGCGTTTAGGGCAGGATTTATATCGGCTGCCCATATATAGCCTGTTTCGTTGGTGCCGGTTGTAGTTGCATTATAATTAGCAATAGTTCCTGACTGTTGGCGATGTCCTGCCCATGGGAACTTGATTATTTCACCCGTTGCATTAACAGTCGATATTGAGTATGCTGCTTTATCGCCTGTCCATGCGCATAAACCGCCAATGGCGCCTATAACTGTATCTATCTCCGCTCTGGTAGATACGTGCCAGCCCGGAGGACAGGGTCCCTGCGCGTTGGCGCCTGTCCAGCGACCGTTGTCTATAGTTGAGAGCCAGTCGTTGTTCGAGCCTTTTATAAATACCGTATCATTAACGACTGACGAGTCTGCTGCAACTGGTCCGTTTATTATGTTCGGAAATGTATTTCCAGCTGTGGGCTTGAATCCAACGTTACGCCCCCATTGATAGTGATAGCCTGTTATGGAGTCGCCATGCGCACTGATAGAGAAATCTGTAAAATCGGTGTACGAAGTCAGCAGGGTAGCGCCAACGTTCACCGGCGCCCAGAGCGTATTACCCACCTTGATAGGCTTGTAGCCCGTTTTGCCGTAGTTGATGCTACGCAATGTAACGTACTTTGCCTGCTGAGGATTGTTGCCGTCGTAAACCTCCATCGTCACGTCTATAGGCGCATTTGTAGGCGGAAGCGTTATTACATGCGTTGTGGTGTAATGCGTTCCGTAGGTAATGTCAGTGCTGGTGTTTATTATAGCCGTATTAGTCAGCAGTGGCAAATCGGTCGGCTCATAATCAATTTCAGGCACAGCGTCTTCGTGTTTCATTATCTCCACGTATGTCACGTGTCCGCCAGTCAGTCCCGCTTTGTTGTTGCCTTCGCTGACAATGGTCAGAGTGACCGGATTAGTCGGCGAAGATGTAAATTCAATTACATTATTCTTAAAGGTAACTGTGTCAAGATCAATGGAATCCTTGCCTACGCTCGGTATAATCTTTCCCCATTTTGCTATGGCTGATACCGGCAGCTCGGTTTTGAGCGTGTCGGCTTCTTCCCAGTCAACTACTTCGAGCTTGAACTGCAGCTTGCGGTCGAAAGAGCGCAAAACCTTTATCCGGTAAACCTTGTTGGCTTCGATATTCACAGCGCCGCCAAGACTTAGCTTGTAAAGACGCGGGGCTGTCCCGCTATATACGCCTTCGAGCATGATTTCCGTTTTGTCGGGATCGCCGTCGGCAAGCGTTGTCGGATAGAGGTAGAAAGCTGAAGTTGCCACCTTTGCCGTATCTTTCAGGTTGGTATAGACGTCGAAATAGTCGTCAATATTATTACCGTCGTTGTCGCCAATCGTCGCTGGACCATTGGCAATACTTTCCACGTCAACAATCTTCCTGCCCGTAACGCCTTTCCAGCTGGCAATGGAACCGGCGTCGCTGAAAGGACGGTCGTGCAGTATTCCCTGCGACTGCGCATTGGATATGACTACGTTCTTGATATGAAAATTAGACCATCCTTCGGAGTTGATGATGTCGAAGCGGGCTACGCGGCGCTTGAGATAAATATCAATCACTGATCCCTCTGTTGTCGGATCATCCACATGAATAAATCCGCCGGGAGCACTGCCGCCCTTCTGTATCGTCATCGGAATCGGCGACGAGAGAAGCCGCAGGTTGTCGCCCGATTGGGCAAGCACGTTGGTAATTATGTCTTCAAATTCATCAGCTGTGATGTTTGAAGTCATATTGCGCAGCTCGTCCGACTGGACAAGCCTGTCGGTTGTCACCGAATCGTTAACGTTGGCAACTATATAGAAACGCGATTCGTCTGTTATGTTTTCTACCGAAATGGTTGCCGTTGTTTTATTGGCACTTTGCGATACCGTCAGCGGTGAAAGGGTGAGACCTCCCGCGAAAGTTCCATCGCCCCAGCCGAAGCGCTTGTAGAGCTTATAATCAGCTGACGTTCCGGGACTTGCCGCAGAAGATATTTTCGTAAACCAGTATATCCGCAGATTTTGCAAAGCATATTCTATGCTGTCGCCTATTACGGGGTCGCCAATAGCGTAGGTCGTCATATTTTGTTTGCCTGTGGGCAGCACAAAGGTGAGCTTGCCTTTTTCTACAGGAGGAAGACCGTTGTCGATCAGCGTTTCCTCGTTGTTGCAGCCAGTAAGGAAGATTAATCCCGCAACTATTGTGCAACTCGCAAATAATTTCAATTTTTTCATTACTGTAATAAAATTATTTAATTTGTTCTTATTCATATATTTATCTGTTATTACGGTTGTGGCAGGATACATACTGCACGCAGGCTACGTCCGTCCGTGCGGTTGGAGTTTACAGCTGTAAAAGACATTGCCGAATTACCAAGATTTGATGTAGCATTGGTAGACAGAGAGCTTGCGCCTCCCGATTCGATAGTGGTGTGGTAGTAGTATCCGTTACCAGTGGCTTGTCCCCATGCGTTACTTAAAACACCTGAGGTAGAGCGGAAGCCGCCTGAAGGAAGAAACAGGTATTTACCCGGCTCGTCGCCCGGAATCTTCACCCAGCCCAAGTTTGTCCTTCCAGCCCTGTCCTTCAAAATAGTAAGTTCGGAAAGATCCGGTATTCTCCACCCTGGAGGAGTAGGATGCGCTTTCGGATTTGGTTTCACGGTTGTGTAGTCCTGCCAGAGGTCGGCATTCCAAGGCGACAGCCAGTCACCTTTTTGGGCGCAAAATATAACACTATCCAGCGAACCTGCGTATGTGGTGAAAGCCTTAGTCACCATGTCGGCAGCAGGCAGGGTTACCGGATTACCGTAGAACATTACATTGCGTCCCCACTGGAAATGACCTCCAACCTGCCTGTAAAAATTAACAAGACCTACAGAATCAGTTTGACCATTAGTTGTCGCAACGGGCGGGAATCCTGCTCCTGTCCCGCTGACTACCGTATCGGGTAAAAGGGTAGCTCCCACGTTCACCGGCGCCCAGAGCACTCCTCCTACTTTCACGGGCGCATAACCCGTTTTGGCATAGTTGTTGCTGTAGAGGGTGACTGTTTTGTACTGCTGCGTGTTGACAGCGTCGTAAAGCTTGAGCGTAGTCTTTATAGGCGCATTGGTCGGAGGCAGGTTGATCACATGGGTAGTGGTATAGTATATATTACCATAGGTGAGAACAGTGTTTGTCTGTATGTTTGCAGCGCTGGTCATCAGGCTCAAATCGGACTGAATGAAGTTCGTACCGGCAACAGTTCCATCTTTCTGCTGAATTGCCACAGCTGTTACATGGTTTTCAGTCTGGCTCTGGCTCAGCAAAGTGAGGTTTGTGCCTGTGGTCTGAATCGTAAGCGTTACGGGAACGCTATCAGACGCAGCATATTCAAACTCTTCATTTCCGGTGAGATTACCCATATCGCTAACTATGGTATCCGTTCCGGCAACCAGGGCGCCCCAGCTTATCACGTTATTTCCGGCTGCTGCAGTCGTCACGGTGTCGGCTTCTTCCCAGTGGAGAACTGTGAGTTCGAGGTTCAATACCTTGTTTGGCGACGGTACCACACGGATGCGGTAAACTTTGTTGGCGTCAATGTTCACATCAGCAGGCAAATCAAGTTTAACGATACGCTGGCTTCCTTCCAGGAAAACGCCTTCAAGGGAAATCTGGGTTTTCGACTCGTCGCTACCCGACAGAACAGTAGGATAGAGATAAAATACAGAAGGAGTAAGAACTTCCGTACTGTCTTTCAGCCGTCCGTTCGGCAATTCAAAATCGTCGAACTCGCCATTATGATTGCTGTCCACTTTCGAGCTTTCGGGACCGTTGGCTCCGGAAGCATCAATAACTGTTGTCCCTGTTGTCCATGCAGGCGACATGCTCGCTGCATCGCTAAAAGGACGGTCGTGAAGGAAACCCGTTGTCTGAGCATTTTTTACAATCACGTTTGTAAGCCTGAAATGCGAGTAGTCGGAAGTGTTGATGATATCGAAACGGGCTACGCGGCGTTTCAGATACACATTATCCACAATGCCCTGTCCCGAAGGGTCTGAAACCGAGATGTAGCCTCCCTGCGATTCAGAACCGGCTGCCTTTGTGTCCTTGATGGACATTGGCAGCGGCGTTTTAAGGTGTGCAAGCAGTCCGCCCGATTCGGCGAGCGCGTTAGAAGCCATAGCTTCAAAAGCATCAGCTTTAATGCTACCCGCTATAACACCGTCAAGTGCGTCGGTAACGATAGTCCCGCCAACTCCGTCGTTAATGTTGGCAATCATGTAGAAACGAGAATCGGAATGGTCGTCGCCTACGATAATCGTTGCCACAGCGTGGTTTTGCCCTTGCGTAACCGCCATTCCAGTTCCGGCTTCCGGCGTCACGCTAAGTCCGGGCGAAGTAGTTCCATCACCCCAGCCAAAGCGTTGATGTAGAGTGTAGTCGGCACTCGTATTGCCAGTGCCGGTTTTAACGAACCAGAAAAGACGAAGGTTCTTCAGGTTGTACTCCGCATCGCTGCCTTTTATAGGGTCGCCAGCAGCATAGGTAACACTCCCTTGATTACCGCCCAGAGGCAATACAAAGGAAAGTTTACCCTTCTCAACAGGAAATTCGCTGTCTAACAGCATTTCCTCATTTTTGCAAGCCGTCAGCAGTATCGCAATTACGGCTGTGCATCCCAATAATCTAAAAAATTTTCTCATCATACTTAAAAAAAATTCAAGTGTAAAAATAATTTATTTATAAAAAAAATATATAGTGATGTAATACATCCATTCTCATTCTCCATACTCAAATCTTAAAAAAACGAAGCCGCCGCAAACACTGAGGCAGCTTCGCAAACACATTATCACATTTAAAAAAATTTCCTCAATTCTTAAATATCCCGCCAGTTGCAATGCACGAAGTGGCATGACCGACGGAACAGGCACACAAAAAAACGCAAGGGAGAACTCAGTCTCGCCCTGCGTTACCATTCTATTTTTCTTAGTGAAACTATCTTCGTTGCCAAATGAGGCAAAAAGATCTACCGGCTCTGTATCTTGTTGATTATGAGGGTTTTGCCCCCCCCCACAATATAACTACCTCTGAATGAGGGAGTCACATTCACACTGCTTTTCTCTTTTTGTTTGCAGTCATCAAGAAAACAGATTGTCGTTTTATGCATTATTTTTCTTTTATTTTAAAAATCGGTGCAAAGTTTGCGCTATTTATTGAGGTTGGCAAAAAAATAAAAGGCAATTATAGACACAACCGAAAAATAATTTCCAAATAAAACACAAAATGACACGGGAAAGATAAAAACTAAAAGTTTGCTGACGCAGCTTTGCAAGCCATGCGCTATATATATACTCTGCACGGAATTAAACGGTGTAAAGTATGGAAGTTAGAGGGAGTTAGAGGGAGTTAGAGGGAGTTAGAGGAATGGAAGATAGAATATTATAATCTACACGGTATGGTTTTGTGCAACGTCATTGTCAGCTTAAACCTGTTAAGTATTAAATACTTAACAGGTTTATTGGATGCGGATTTGATATGATGAACATATTAGGGTAATAATATAATTTATACTTCTTTTAACAATAAAACAACCTAAGTAACAACGAATTGACATCGTACTTGTTTTTGCTGGCGCAGCTTTGTAAAAATCACCTGAAGGCACGGAATTAAACGGTGTAAAATATAGGAGTTAGAGGAAGTTAGAAGGAAGGAAGAGGAATGGAAGACAGAATTATACTCTGCACGGAATTAAATGGATCATCTGCAAAACCTTGTGTTTTGCGAGAAGGCGCGTAGCGCCAGTATCTTTGTAGCCGTGTGCGTAAGCGCACGGTAAAGATGTACGGAATATAAACAGAGCAGCGTAGCTG
>JAIRPX010000236.1 GCA_031256775.1 Dysgonamonadaceae bacterium | reverse complement strand
GGGATAATCTTGAAATCCTCAAAACGATGGACAGCGATACTATTGACTGTTGGGATTTTAATTATGATAAAGGAAAGGAGTTTAAGCCTGATGTTATCATCGACAAAGAGGGGAAACAGGCTATATCCCTTAAAACCGGAAGGCATACCATAGCCGTCAAAGTTGTAGACAATGACGGCTTGGAAAACATGGAAGTGGTGAAACTTACAATCAATGGCGAAGTGAAACGGGAGTAGGGGGAATTGTCCGAATATACAGAAGCGTCTTATAAATCCTTCCGCATAATAGTCAAGGGACAGGACAAAACAGACGAGATTAAATCTTATAAACCAAATCAAAACAGCGATAAAATTGATATTACTTATATATATAATGATAAGACATATACCTATTCCGCAAAAGATATAACGATTATTCACTCAAGCCTGGCTGACAAGCGTTCACGGAATTGTTTCGAGTATCTAAAAGAGATCGCGTATACTGTAGGATTGAAAGACGAGTGTGGTGAAAATATTCTCGCAAACCGTTACGCAAAGATTAATTTTATAGATACGGAAAGCATATTCGCATCATTTTTAACCGGAAAACCGGCCGTAAACAAACCGGCCGTTTCCATGAGGGATGTGTATCCCTTTGGGTTTAACGCAAGCCAAAGGGACGCGGTAAAAAAAGCGCTCTCCAATTCGTTAAGCATAATTGAGGGTCCGCCCGGGACTGGGAAGACGCAGACGATTCTCAATATTATCGCGGCTGCTGTTATGAACGGGGAGAGCGTCGCCGTTGTATCAAGCAACAATTCCGCAACCGCAAATATTTTTGAAAAACTGGGAAAATACGGCCTTGATTTTATTGCCGCCAAACTGGGCAGTTCTCAAAACAAAAAGGAGTTTTTACAATCCCAGAAACCGTTACCTGATGTATCAAAATGGAAATTATCAGCCGAACAGGAGTCGAAGATACGGCTGTCTTTGCTGTCAATATCTGACAAACTGAACGAGATGCTCGCAAAAAAAGAAAAGCTGTCAAAGCTCCGGCAGGAACTGGACGGCATTGAAGTTGAACATACGCATTTTAAGCTCTACCGCAATATTGGCATGACGGAAACAATGCGTAAATCATGGCAAAAAATAGACGCGCAAACGGCTATTGCTTTATGGCTTTTCTTTGAACGTTATGCGGAAATGAACAGGCTGTTCAAATTCATTCACCGGATAATAAGCCGTATAAAATACGGCGTTCTTGGCAGACAGTTTTTTAAATCAAGGCCGGATATTATGATAGCCGTCTGTCAAAACCGCTTTTATGAAACAAGTATCAATGAATACAACCTTTCCATAAAAAAGATTGAAACAGAACTTGAAGCATATAACTTCAATGAGGAAATGCGAAAATACTCAGAGCTATCCATGCAGATTTTCCACAACGAATTAAGCAAGAAATACCATGACCAAAAACGCGACCAATATTTCACTGATGATCTGTGGAAAAAATCTAGTGATTTTATCAAAGATTATCCTGTAATACTAAGTACAACCTATTCACTGCGAAGCAGCCTGTCAAACCGCGTAATGTATGATTATGTTGTTATAGACGAGGCGTCGCAGGTTGATCTTGCTACCGGCGGCCTTGCCCTGTCGTGCGCGAAGAAAGTGGTGATTGTTGGGGATTTGAAGCAGTTGCCCAATGTTGTTGACTCAGAAAACAGAAAACGGACGGACGCGGTATTTGAGAAATATAATTTGCCGGAAATGTACCGCTACTCGAATCATAGTCTTTTACTTTCGCTGATAGAGATATTTCCGGCTGCACCGAAGACTTTATTGCGTGAACATTACCGCTGTCATCCTAAAATCATTGGTTTCTGCAATCAAAAATTTTATAACAACCAACTGGTCATTCTTAGTGAAATAAAATCAAGCCGCCAGCCACTTATAATTTACAAAACCGTTCCGGGTAATCACGCGCGAGATCATGTAAATAAACGGCAAATTGACGTAATAAAAAATGAAATTATCCCCCAGCAGGGCTATGATCTGGAAACTTCCTCGCTGGGAATAGTTACGCCCTACCGGAATCAAACAAATGAACTCCAGAAAGCATTTGAAGGAACCGGTATTAAGGCCGATACGGTGGACAAATTTCAGGGCAGGGAAAATGACGTCATTATTCTCTCCACGGTGGATAATATTATTTCTGACTTTACGGACAACACAAACCGTTTGAATGTGGCTGTGTCGCGGGCTATTCAGCAGTTGATTCTTGTGGTAAACGATAACGATGATTTACGGGATACGAACATCGGCGACTTGATACACTATATCAAGTACAATAACGGCGAAACAATTAAAAGTGAAATCCACTCTATTTTTGATTTTCTCTATAAAGGTTACAGCGAACAGCGCAAAGAATTATTAAAGAAATATAAAAATATATCCGAATTCGACAGCGAAAATTTGATGTATGCCATTATAATGAAAATCCTTGCAGAAGAACAATTTTTTAAATACGGTGTCTCCGTCCATGTCCCGCTCAGAATGATCCTTCGCGATTTAAAAAAACTGGATACTGAAGAAAAACAATATGCCATGAATATTTTAACTCATGTAGATTTCCTTATATTTCACAAGATTGGACGGACACCGGCGCTTGTGGTTGAAGTTGACGGGGCGGAATATCACAAAGAAGGCACCCATCAGGCCGAACGGGACAAACGGAAAAACAGGATTCTTGAGAAATACGGATTGCCAATTATTCGATGCATAACCGATGAGAGCCTTGAGGAAAAACGGTTGAAAGAAAGATTGGGCAGGATTGCCACGTTCAGCCAATGATAGGGCAAAAAGACAACAGGGGCTTTTGAAAGATTAACGGCGCAGTGAGCAGTTATATAGCGGCGGATTAAGGACTGCGATTACAGTCTAATAAGGAATTAGATTAGATTCCAATAGGGTATAAAAGTCCGCGAATACATGCTAATTAGCGCTCATAGTGTATTGCATTTTCGATTCATTCGTGGCTACCAATCCGTTTATTCTACGGTTACGCTCTTTGCCAAATTTCTCGGTTTGTCCGGGTCATTACCCCGCTGAACCGCGCAGTAATACGCGAAGAGTTGTGCCGGGATGATTGACAGGAG
>JAIRPX010000212.1 GCA_031256775.1 Dysgonamonadaceae bacterium | reverse complement strand
TCGGCTTATGAATTATCGCTGTTCTTTACAATCTTTGTGATGTTGCAATTCTGGAATATGTTTAATGCTAAAGCATTTATGACCGGCAAATCCGCCTTTGCCAATATCGGCAAATCCGGCGGATTTTTACTTATTGCGGGCGTAATCATTGTTGGACAATGGGTTATTGTTACCTTTGGCGGCGAAATGTTTAATGTTACTCCGCTGAAACTTGCAGACTGGGGTGTAATTATTGGAATTACTTCGGCGGTGTTTTGGGCTGGTGAAATTGGAAGAATGTTCCTAAATTCTTGCAGAGATTGAAGGGTGCCAAACATTAGAAGATAATCAATTATCTTAAAAAATAAACATTCCATATCACAAAGATATGGAATGTTTAATAAATTAATCGCATTATTTTTTTGCGATGTGTAGTAAATTAGGGATCATCTGCAAAACCTTGTGTTTTGCGAGAAGGCGCGTAGCGCCAGTATCTTTGTAGCCGTGTGCGTAAGCGCACGGTAAAGGATGTACGGTATAAACAGAGCAGCGTAGCTGCGATACCTTAATGTTTATGAATTATACTTTACGCGGTTTAATTTTGTGCATCGTCATTGCGAGCGTTAGCGAAGCAATCCAGAAATTAGTTATCAGTTTTTAGTTTTTAGTTTTTTAATACTGGATTGCTTCAGGCTTCGCCTTCGCAATGACATTGCACAAAACCATGCCGTGCAGAGTATAACATAAATTTCTAACTTAAAGAAACATAGAATAATATACCGGTAAATATGTAATTTTATTTTTAGTAAAAACCTTGCGCTCATTTGAAAGCACAACAGCATTCTGAATATCATAGTCATCATTAGCAGCAAAACTGTTAAGCGCACGGTGCGTGGAATAGTCCTTGCCCGATTTTACTTCAATTGGCAAAACGGACAACGTATCATAATTATCAATCAAAAAATCAACTTCCCCACGCTTTTTGTTGTCGTAATAAAAAAGATTTTTGCTGTGCGCCTTGAGTTCAGAAGCAACAACACATTCGTAAACAGAGCCAAGATTTACGCTTTTTTCATTATCCATTATTGCCCGTATATTGTTTTTATACAACACATTAGTTAAAAGTCCAACATCGTTGAGATACAGTTTGAGCAGGTTTTTATTGCTCGACTTGATCAGTGGAAAAACAGGATTTGATATTGCCCTGACTTCCAACGCAATACCAGAATGAATAAGATATTCAAATTCTTCCTCATAGTCGCTGTACCGCTTACCTGCTTTATTTTCTATATTTTTTACCACAATGCGTTTCTTCCTATTTTCCAAAACAGATGGCAGCATTTCATATATTTTTCTTATTTTCAAACGATTAACGGAATCATATTTTGAAGCATCAATAGCGTAATAGTTCTGTATTTCCGACTGTAATTCCCGAACACGAACAACATTTTTTGTTTCAAGATAAGTATTTACAACATCGGGCAAACCGCCTGAAATCAGATATTTTTTGAACAAATCAAACACTTTGTTGTGCGTGTTTTCGGGCAAACTTTCGCGCAAAACAAACTTTTGCCGCAAATTGTTAATTGCCTCCTCGCCAAAATTATTCGCCCAAAGAAATTCCTCAAAATCAAGCTGATACATACGCTTTACTTCGATGCTGCCCATGGGAATAGAAGTTGTTTGCGCCAGTGTAACACCCAACAGCGAGCCACTTGCAACATAGGTAAAACGCCCGTCCTGCTGCAAAAATTTAAGCAATGTAAGCAAATGCGGATACGCCTGTATTTCGTCTAAAAAGATAATTGTTTCGCGTTTCGTACCCATTTTATTGCCCGCAAGCATACTGACTTGCAGATAAAAATCTTCTACGTTTTTTGTATGTTCAAAAAGTTTGTCGCCAAGCGAATCTTCCAAAAGATTTATTTCAATATAATTTTTGAAAAGATTGCCGCAAACAAATCGGATAATATAACTTTTCCCTATTTGTCGCGCACCGTCAATTACTAAAACCTTGTTTATTTTTGACTTAAAATGTTCTTCTATAAAGTTCTGTATCTTTCTTTTCAGCATAAATTACACTTTTCCTATGAAAACAACGCTACAAAACTACACTTTTCCTATAAATTATACAAATAAAAACTACATTTTTCCTGTTTATTTTAATTTAAATATTCAACCAATTCCGAAATATTATAATTTTCCAAAAAGGGAGAAAATAAGGAATGTAGCAAGCAAATTGCGCTCCTCGCGCTCATTTAACTTTCAATGGGCGTTGCAATAGATTGACTAAATACCTTCTAATGAAGGTCCTTTCTGTTTATAATTTCTTTTAAAAGTCCAAAACTGCCCGATTCTACAAAATTTTGATATTTGTAGATAAATCTAAACCAAAAAGTAAGGAAATTATCATCAATAGTATAATGCACCTGTTTTGAAGATGGTTTTGCAAAAATTGGGCGCAGTTGGTTTATAACCAAAAAATCTCTTTCCAAACGTGAAAGATAACCGCCAATTTCAATTTGTCCAAGATAACTTTCAATTTCGCCTCTTTTCTCGAAGCTCGGACAGGGAGGCGACTGGAAAGTGTTTTGTGTATTGATACCAAACTCTCATTTCTGCAAGCCATTGAAATATACTAAATTAGGAGGTCATTGATAATTATGATTACATATATCCTGCTTGCGCACAGGTTTCGATACGAAAAATATGTTTCTATGGGAGTGTTTATCAGGGTGATGAAACAAGGTACGAAACAATAGTAAATTATAAATTATATGATTGATTATCAGTTGATTATTTTTATATTTTCTTTGAATTTCAATAAATAAACTAACGATAAAATGATGATAATTGTGATTGCAGCAGGAATTTCCAGATGTGAAAAATGAAAGTGAACCGCGATAACGGCGCTGGTAATTAGCAGCTGGATAGCTGCATAAAGGAAAGAAACAAGTTGATGGGAAAGATGTTTTTCGTTGGTCAGGATTTGGTAGAAGTGCATCCGGTGAGCTTTGAAGATATTCTGTTTTAAATAGATACGATGAAAAATCGTGCAAACAGTATCTACCCCATACACAGACAGAAACATTATCCA
>JAIRPX010000161.1 GCA_031256775.1 Dysgonamonadaceae bacterium | reverse complement strand
CAATCCAATACTGCGCCTCAACGCCTTTGTTGGTATTATCAACCACAGCGACAATATAGCCGTTTTCCCGCTCGGTATTGAAAATCAGGCAACCTTTGTCCAATTTGTTGATATTGATACCTTTTTCGCTTTCAATCTCGAAGCCTTCGCCTTTGGGAAAAACTTTTAAGAATGTATCTTTATTTTCCGATTTGAATAGTCCGATAGCATCCACTGTTTCGCCGTCAATAATGCAATCTTTGAAATAGACAGTGTAGAACTCGCCGCCTTTGATTTTTGGGTGGGTAGATTGTTCGTACAAATGCTTGGCAAGGTTTACGGATTGTTCTAACAGGGTTTCGGGGTTGGCAAAAATCTTACTCGCGCACACAAATACTTCGTTCATATTTATATCAATGTCATGATAGAAATTGAAGTATTCGGAGGATTTGAAAGGGGAAACAAAATAATGAGTCAATAATTTTTTTAACTCTTGATTAACCACAACTGTATTTTTTGAAAGAACACAACCTTCATCTGCTACTTTATTTCCCACTTTGTGAACACAAAAGTTGTATATTTTTGCTTCTAAAAAATTACTATTCATTGCTTCTTATTTTTATAGTCTAAAAAATTATTATAGACAATAGATTTTTGTTTATCCATTTCTGACAATAATTCAGATTTGAGTACTGTTCTTGCCCTTGTATCTATTGATTTGTCTGGAGCTAATGAGGAAATATTTAATTCAAATTCTGCATTTTCTTTTTTATTCGTCGCGAAATCAGGAAATCCAAAATTGATTGTGTATTTTCCTGTCTGTCCATTGAAATTAAATGTATATGTGGCATCAATACTCCATAAAATTAAATTTTTGTGATATTTCTTGTCTTCGATAAAGTATTTTTTATCAAGATAATTACCGGATAAAACAATTTTATTCATATCTTCCATCCATTTTATTTCTTCTGGAAGAATTATATCTTCGGGTTTCATTGCAAGGTCTTTGATATTTTCACATTTAAAATAATCACTTTGCAAATGATTTGTCAAGCGAAAGAAAAACACAAAACGCTCTTCATTTGTAAAATCCTTAAAAATTATTTTGCGTAATTGTTCGTCTTGTGCAATAATTCCTTTTTCTTTATATTTTCTTATTTGCTCTTTTACTGCAAATTCCGCTAATTCTTTTGTTTCAGGTGCTGTATGTATAATAATTACACGACCTTTTCCGTTCCCATCATTAACAAATTCAAAAGAGCCTGTAAATAAATTAGTCTGCTCAAACCACGATTTGTTAATGTCATTTCGTTTTATAGTAAAATCGGCTTTTAAATGGTCGGGGTTATTATCAACCTGCACTAATCTTATTGGTTGTTCAAGCGTACAAGTTGGTAATTTTTTCGCAATAAAATCTTTAACTTCTACATTCAAAGTATCGGGTAAATATATTTGAGCATTATTTGCCCATTGTATATCTCTTGAAATAACTTTTTTATTATCTTCTTTCGTTGAAAATGCCTCTCTTATTTTGTCAAATTCTTTTGGCGACAACAAAAGCGTTTGCAACAAAGGTACTGTAAAATCTTTATCAATGTTCAAAGCATAAATACCCCTTTCTTTTAAAATCCGAGCCAATTCTGCCTGTGAAATGTATTTTTGATTAGCAAAACCTCGTAATTGTTCGCCATAAGGCAATATTTTTTGAATATCTTTATGTTCGTGGTTCATAATCAATATACATTTAAAGGATTATTAAAATTGACAACACTAACTGTCTTTGTAAATTCAGGAACTTGAAATTTTTGTTTCGCCATTGCGACAATATCTTTATGATTAAGTTCTTGATAATCAGGAAAAGCAATTATGACATCGCCAACCAAATCGGTAGTAATATCTTTTGTCAAACCTATTATTCGCATTAAATCTTCTTCTTCAAAATTATCCAATGTTGCTAAAAATAAGCAAGTTTCTTTCGGATTATCTTTATTTTCCAATTTAATAGGAATAATACTTGAATTTAGATATTCAACAGGTAAAATTGACCCTACATTTTGTCGCGCTTGTGGATTGATATTTTGACCTGTATTTGGATAATAGAACGAATATTTGAATTTATAGGTCTTTGTTTTTATGTATTTCATTACTT
This sequence comes from Dysgonamonadaceae bacterium, assembly GCA_031256775.1. Taxonomy (GTDB): domain Bacteria; phylum Bacteroidota; class Bacteroidia; order Bacteroidales; family Azobacteroidaceae; genus Azobacteroides. The sequence goes on along the minus strand of JAIRPX010000161.1, from coordinate 1,101 downwards.
CAAGAATAAAAGCGACTCGCTTGTTATCCATAATATAAATGGCATTATTCATTTGAGTATCAATAATACGAGCAGAAGATACAGCAGTAATTAAATCATCATCACTATCCTGTAAGTTATTCAACCAAAACAAAACGCCAACATCATTTATAGACGAACACGAAAATCCCGTTACAATATTATTTTTCAGTTGCGACCCATCAAAACATTCAAGAGTTGTTATCAAATCATCCATAAAATCTTTGAATAATTTTGTCGGACTATTTGGGTATTTAGTCGTTTTGAATTTGGAAGAAACAATCACATTGGTTAATTGTCCAGAAACCAATGGATTTATGTATGAATACATAAAATCTATTCCGTGAGTTTCTTTTGGATTGTCATTTTCATTCAAATGTTTTTTTGAATTTAGACATGGAATAGGACTGCCTTTTTGTAAGTCATTCCACCCAATTACAGAGAAAAATTGTTCAACAACTTTTTCTCCATATTCTCCTATTTTTTTGGACCATTCACCCATAATGTTTTATGTTTTTAAGAAGTTTAATTTTCTATTATCCTTACTTCCGCTGTCATTCCAGAATTATTCTTGTCAATATAAATCAGTGTTCCCTGCGCGTTGGCAAAACCGCATACCCATTTCAGATAATCATCATGCCAACTGCTTTTGTATTCTATGTTTTGTTGTTCGGGCATAATATCTTTTTTGATTACAAAGTTAAATCTATTTCTTTCATTATCCTGTCCGTCTCGCTCAACACAAAAATTATTTTCTGATAATGCTCTATATCTTCATAAGTCAATGTACGCTCTTTGCGGTCTTTGAGCCACTTTTGCGCAGGCTGGTAACCGCCAATATAGAATTTCCATGCGATTTCAGGGACATTGTCAAAATATTGACTGTCATTTATCCAAACTTTATTATCCTGATAGTTATTGGATTTTTCGGTAAAGGAATTTTCTACTTTGTTGCTTCCCGATTTTGGGAAATTGGCACAATTGTTCGGAACGGTAATGTTTTCCATTAAATGCAAATGTCGCAATTTTTCGCCCAATGCCGATAATTTATTAAATTGTTCCGCATTTTCGGGATATGGAATG
>JAIRPX010000034.1 GCA_031256775.1 Dysgonamonadaceae bacterium | reverse complement strand
TCCGCCATGCCCAAGGCTTCGGGCAGTTCGGAGGTTACCATGATGACGCTCTTTCCGTTTTGCACCAATTCATTGAGGATGCCATAAATCTCCGCCTTTGCCCCAATGTCGATGCCTCTGGTAGGTTCATCTATGATGAAGATGTCCGGATCCACCAGGAGGCTCCGGCTCAACACCACCTTCTGCTGATTCCCACCGGAAAGATTCCGGGTAAGCTGGTTTATGGAAGGGGTCTTGATCCGCAGGACTTTGCGGTATTTTTCCGCTTCTTCGATCTCTTGCTGAGCCAAAACTACGCCCATACGGGACAGTTTCTCTAAGGAAGAAACCGAAATATTGGTTTTGATCCCCTGAATCAAGATAAGCCCAAGCCCTTTTCTATCCTCCGAAACATAGGTTATCCCCGCAGCAAGGGCGGCTTTGGCGTTGGTCAGGACCACCTGCTTCCCTTGTAGATAGAGTTCTCCTTCACAATGGGAACCGTAGGATTTGCCGTAGATGCTCATCATCAGCTCGGTACGCCCAGCACCCATAGGTCCGCAGAATCCGAGGATCTCTCCTTTTCGCAGATAGAATGAAGCGTCGTTCACCACTTTAATGCTGTGATATTCAGGATGATACACGTTCCAGTTCTTGACCTCCATGACAGTTTCCCCCGGATTGCTTTTCCGTTCCGGGTACCGATGGGTCAAATCCCGTCCCACCATGTCTTTAATAATAATCTCTTCGGTGAGATGATCTTCTTTAACTTGGTAGGCAGATATAGACTGACCGTCCCGAATAACCGTAACCGAATCCGCGACTTTCATAACCTCGTTGAGCTTGTGGGAGATCATCACCGAGGTAATCCCTTGGCGCTTGAATTCTAGCATAAGGTCCAGCAGTTTGGCGCTTTCGTCGTCGTTGAGGGACGCGGTAGGTTCGTCGAGGATCAGGAGTTCCACCTTTTTGGAGAGGGCCCGGGCGATTTCCACCAGTTGCTGCTTCCCAACCCCCATCTTACTCACAATAGTAGCGGGATTTTCATGGAGCCCCACCTGATCCAGATACTTTTTAGATTCGAGAATGTAATGATTCCAGGGGATGACCCCCAAGGTGGTTTTCATGTGTCCTAGAAACATATTCTCATAAATGGATAGATAAGGACTTAAGGCTAATTCCTGATGAATAATCGCAAGTCCCTCTTTTTCGCTGTCCTTGACGCTCCGGTAATTAGTTTCCTTACCATTAAAGAAAACTTTTCCCTCATAGCTTCCCTTGGGATACACCCCGCTGATAATGTTCATCAAGGTTGATTTTCCCGCGCCGTTTTCTCCGCAGAGGGAATGGATCTCCCCCTTCCTGACTTTCAGCGTAACCTTATTCAGTGCCCGAACCCCGGGAAAATCTTTAATAAGGTTATCAGTCTCAAGAATATATTCGCTCATGGCGGAATCCTTTTGTAAGAGTGGTGAGTATTTTACTACCTACTCCCCACTCTCAACTTCCAACTATCTAAGCTGTGCAGCTTCTTGCTCGCTGTAGAACCCAGCGTCTACCGGAACATTGACATTCTGCTGGGTGATGATGATCGGTTCCATCAGGTAGGCTTTAACGGTTTTCTTGCCCGTATTCCCAATACTGGCAAGGTCCCCGGAAGCAAGGGTTGCGCCCGGAACATCAGGGACCTGACCTTTAAGAATCTGATCTGCCAAGATAACCGCAGCTTCCGCCAGTCTATTAGTATCTTTGAAGACCGTCATGTACTGCTGACCCTGTTTGATGGAGAGGACAGAAGCGAACTCCGCGTCCTGACCGGTAACAATCGGGAGTTTGCCGCCGCTGGCACTGTTGTATTTGGCATCTGTAAGACAAGCTTCGATAATAGCCCGTGCCAGAGTGTCATTTGGTGCAAGAACCGCATCCAGGGTTACATCCTTAGCATCCGCGTTGAGAAGATTTTCCATCCGGGTCTTAGCAACGGTGGCCTGCCAGTTTTCAGTGGCAATCCGCTGGAAATTGGCGTTGTCCGTAGAACTCGGGGGATAGGGACCCACAACCTTGAGAACCCCGCTGTCTATATAGGGTTTCAGGATGCTCATGGCCCCGTCAAAGAAGAACTTCGCGTTGTTGTCTGTGGGAGACCCGGCAAACAGGGTGATGATCTTAGGGCTGTCCGAATTTACGGTCTTGAGGCCCAGGGCTTGCTCAATAGCTTGTCCCTGGAACTGCCCCACCTTAAAATTATTAAAGGTGATGTAGTAATCATAATCCCCGGAATTCATGATAAGCCGATCATACGCAACAACCGGCACCTTATCCCGCGCAGCGTCAGCAATAGCAGCGGCAACACCGTCGTTGACATTAGCAACAATAAGAAGCTTGGCGCTATTAGTCAAAAAGGACTGAATCTGCTGGTTCTGCTTGTTCTGATCCGCATCACCGAAAGCCACATCCGCCCGATAGCCCCGTCTCTCAACTTCAGTTTTGAGGTTTGCCCCGTCTTTTTGCCATCGCTGCACATGGGTTTCCGGCATGGCGACGCCTATCAATACCTGCTGAGATGACTGTCCTCCGCTTCCGCTTGTCGAAGTTGATCCTGATGACCCGCCTTTGTTACAACCTATCAAAGCGCCTACGGTTAAGATAGCTACCAAAGCCATACTCAATTTTTTCATACAATTTCCTCCAAAAGAAATAATATAAATTAATGTAATCGTAATAGAATATTTGGTTTTTGTAAAGTATTATTCTGGATTAAAACAGAAAAATTTTTACTATCTTAAAAGTACCTGTATTTTTATAGGGTGAGACATTACTACTTTTATTAACTATTTATTAAACTATATACATAGGAGAACCGGAGTAGAAAGTAACAACTAACCTATCTATTGATACATGATAAGATACGGTCGCGGGTTAAGGTCAAAAACCTGTTTAGGGGTGAGAATAGGATTATCAAACCCTGCCCCTGGTATACCGGAATTATAGAAAAGTTTGAAACCCTTAATCGGCATATTAGTTGCCTTAGCGTTAACCGCATAAGAATCCCGTTTAAGATGCGGAGGCCCAAATCCATCGGCACAGTGTACCAGCCTAACCTTGGTGAAGTTAGTTCTCACCCGTTCCCGGTTCTTGATCATGTGTATATTAAATTGATGAATCACCAGAAGCCGTTCTCCTGGAATCTTGTGTTCCACCATGTAATCTTCCATAGCTTTCTGGGCTTGGTTGATTTCCTCTGCGGTTACCGACCCTATCTCCTGCATAGGTTTGGTTGTCCGCCATTCGGGGTCCAGGGCAAGATGTACATTGGGATACCGCAGGTAGGGGAACATTCTCTTGATGGCGTCCACCGGGTGATACCGACCAATCTGATGATCGATAAATATCAGGATATTATGCTTCAAAGCATATTCTATATATTTCAGCAGTAAGGCATCGCCAATAATACCAATGTCTCCCTTGGGCCACACAGTGCCATAGATAATATAAAAGGCTTTTCGTATTTCCCTGCCACCGCTCACCGCCCGGTATTCCGCTGCCAATTTAGTGAGCCGAGTATCCAATTCTTCAATCGAGTATCTTCCCAGGATACCCATGATTTTAGAATTAGGATGCCCGTAGAAGGCGAGAATATCATTGTTGAGGAGAATAGACTGGCCTCCACTGTTCATTTGAGCGGACTCAAGTTCCTCCACGGAGGAAACCCAATAGGGTTTAACAGCCTCTTGGTCTATGATAGATTTAACCGTATCTATGAAATAAAGTAAAGGAAAGAGCTGGACGGCAGCCGGCTTCGCCCTCTTTGATTCGGCGATTAAGAATGGCAAAATTGGGACTTCCTGGGCAGCAACTGAAAAAGAAAGACTAAAGACCAGGAAGCAAGCAAATACTAGTAAAGATAAGCCTTTTGAAAAGCCCTGAACCCATATCATCTTTAAAATATCGACAGAAAATTAAAAAAAGTTAAGTAAGGTCCCTTATAATCAAATAAGTATTATAATCGGATAAGCTAATGCAAGCATTCTCCTTCTATGATAAGGAAGCGGTTATACTTTTGATTATCTCTACTATAGGGAGGCATGGCCGACTTAGGCAACTGAACCCCAAAATACGCCAAGCTCCAAAATCGTAAAATAGCTATGTTGATCCGGCTTATCCTCACATAGATTGAATTAGTTTTGCCATGTCAATCTTCCCTTTCCGCGTCTTTGGATAGTGCGGTTTTAGCGATCCGGTATTGGCGAGCAGTTTACGCCTGTCTTCTATCGCCGATGGATAGATCCTGAACGCCTCATACAATAGACTTGTTTAATAAGCCGGATAAGAGTATAAATAGCTTATGGGCCCGGGAAACCAGGGACAAAATACCCAAGCGGTTCTCTTTAAGCGGTTGTACGGAGTAACACCCAATATCTTTACTAAGATGCTGTCTATGCTACAAAAAGAATTCGAGGTATTGCACCGAAACGGGGGGAAACCTCCCAAACTGACAAGCGAAGACAAGTTGTACATCACCTTGAAATACTTGAGGCAATACCCGACAATGGACAGCCTCGCGGCAGAATAGGGTGTTTGCAAAGGCACGATTTGTCTGGCGATACAATGGGTAGAAGACACGCTACGGACCATTCGCTCTGCCGGGAAAAAAAGCGCCATACGCTGAAGACCCAGGTAATCCTAGAGCGGAATACTCTGGAAATCATTGCTGTTCAGGAAGCCGCAGGAAGCGAGCATGATTTCAAAGTATACAAAGGCACTATAGGAAGTTTGGTCAGCGATTCGATACCGCTTGACACCGATCTGGGATATGTTGGAATAGGTCAATACCATTCGAACAGCTTCATTCCGATAAAGGTAAGCAAGAAGCACCAACTGAGCAAGCGGGAGAAAGCGTATAACAAAAGACTGGCTGGAAGGCGTGTTGTTATTGAATACATCAACGCTAAAATAAAAATATTCAAAAGCATGGCGTATCCGTATCGGGGCCATTGCTGTAATCGACATTCAATGAGAATGACTTTAATTTGTGGCATTATAAATTATGATAGAACAATTTAGAACGTTATTAAACAAGTCTAATATAAGAGGGTAAAATGTCAAAAAGGATAGCTATACAACTATTCGGTCATCTGCGAACTTTCAGAAAAACATATAAAAGTCTTGTAAAAAATGTAATAGAAGCAAACAAAAAGGCAGGATATGAAGTTGATATTTTTATACATTCCTGGACTGAAACAGATCATTCAGATATTATTTGGCATAATCTAACTCAAAGAAAAAGGGGAACTATCGTAACAGAAGAAATTATTCAAGAGGTAAAAAAATATTACAATCCCCAAAGAATGCTCATAGAACCCCAGCGTAAAACGCCGGATTATCAAATTAATGTCAGAGGAAGAACTGTGCTATTCAAGGTTGTTACCAATGTCGCCTATACGGTATATAAGTCATCGGAAATACGGCGTATATATGCGGATGAAAACGAACTCGCTTACGATTATGTGATAGTTACTAGACCTGATATTCTATTTAAAACGCCTTTTTTGCTCGATAAATTTCTGTCAGAATATAAGAAATTCAATATGGAAGTACCTATAAATGGATTGTTTTTTGCGGATGCCACATTTTTTTATTTGTTTATAGATGATAGTCATGTTAAGAGAGCAAGTGATGTTCTTTATTTCGGCAATGAATCCACAATAAACAAGGCGGCTAATTTGTATAATGTTTTAATTAATTTGTTTACAGAAGAAGATATAAAAAATTATTTCCAAAATTATATTACTGTGGAATATGTATGGTTTTCACACTGGTTAAGTGAAAATCTTGATCCAATTAAAATTAACTATCCTATGAATATATGTTTTTCTATTGTTCGAACATTAGATTTTATGATCCAAAATAAGAACATAATAATTCATTTCATTAGGAAAATATTAAAAAACATTATGCCGTATGGCTTAATAATTCATAAAAACTATAAATAAATTATGTACGATCCTAGTATATGGTATTCCATTCCGTATGCAATAGTTGTAGCTGTTTTCTTTAGTTTATACTTGTATGAAGCAACAGAAAGGAAGTATTATAGAATATTAAACATTGTACCAGCGACAAAATTATATATATTTATTTTTTTTATGATATTTGTTGGTCTGCGGGGGTTTGTATTTACCGATTGGATTAACTATATTCAAGTTTTTAGAAATACTCCAACCTTTCCGTTTTTTGACTGGGGTGATAGATCCATTGGAAGTATGGAATACGGTTTCATCTTTCTCATAAAGCTGGTAAAAAAATTCAGTGATAATTATTTTGTATTTGTTTTTATTTCAACTTTAATTGATTTTATTTTAATCTATATTATCTTCAAAAATGAAAAATCGTTTGCTTTATGTATGTTGTTTTATTATATTTTTAGCACGGGAGGCCCAGGATTCAGGATAGAATTTAATTTAATGAGAAATGTTAAATCAATCCTTTTGTTTACCATTTCTTTGAAATATATAAAAGAAAATAATTTTATTAAATATTTATTCTTAAATGTTATTGGCTGTTTTTTCCATATATCCGCCCTGTTATATATTCCTATGTATTTTTTCTTAAAAAGGGATATATTGATAAAACATTCACTGCTGTTGTTTGTTATCGGCAATATTTTCTATATATTTCAGATAAGATGGATGCATGGAGTTTTAAATATTTTGGCTGATATAATCGGTGGCAGACTTGGTTTTTTACTAAATGTTTATATAGAAAGTGAGACTTATTCAAGCGCTTATGGATTAAACATGGCCTTTTTTCAAAAGGTAATATCTTATGCTATTATAAAATCAAATGAAAAAAAACTACTAAAATCTTCTGATAATGTTATATATATGAACATATTTTATATGTTTATAATCCTTAATGGTTTTTTTAGCGAAATGATGATTTTTATAATCAGAATTACGATGTTATTTGTTATGGGTTATTGGATTATTTTTCCAAGGCTGTATTTCTTGTTATCGAAAAAAAAGAAAATAATATTTTTAATTGGTATATTGTTATTTGGAATAGTAAAGATGTCTGTTCCGTCACAAATTCAATTTAGATATGACAACATATTATTTGGTTATCAATCTGAGAGCGAACGTACTAGAATTTTGCGGCAAGTAGAGATATACAATTTTAGAAATAATAAGAGATAAAGATGGAAAATATCGCGCCGATAGTTCTTTTTGTCTATAATCGTCCGGATCACACGCGGCAAACACTTGAGGCGCTTGCAACCAATACGCTCGCCAGTGAATCTGAGCTTTTTATTTTTTCCGATGCCCCCAAAAATGAATCGGCGGTAGAAAAAGTACAAGCGGTACGTTCTTTAATTAAAACGATTAGAGGATTCAAGTTGGTCACGATTATTGAACGGGACACAAATTGGGGGCTTGCGAAGTCGATTATTGAAGGCGTTACTGAGATTGTTAATCGTTACGGGAAAATTATTGTATTGGAAGACGATATTGTTACCAGCCCTTATTTTTTGAAGTTTATGAATGATGCGCTTAGATTTTATGAACAAGAAAAGCAAGTTTGGCATATTGCGGGATATAGCTATCCTATTGATAAAAAAGGATTACCAGAGATATATTTTACAAAATATATGAGCTGCTGGGGCTGGGCTACTTGGAGTGATAGATGGAAATATTTTGAAAAAAATGTTGATAAGTTAATAGTAAGTTTTACAAAAGATGATATTTTTAGATTTAATATTAATGGCACAGAAGATTTTTGGCGTCAGGTGCTTGACAATAAATCAGGCAAGATAAATACTTGGGCTATTTTTTGGTATGCTACTATCTTTCAAAATAATGGATTATGTCTGAATTCTGCGGTAGGTTTTGCAAAAAATATCGGTTTTGATGGTACTGGAGTACATTGCGGTATATCTAATCAGTATGCAACAGATATTTCAATAAGAGAAAATATTAATTTTAATAAAATAAAAATAAAAGAAAATGAAATAGCATTAGAAAGAATTATGCAGTTTTATAAAAAACAAAAGAAAAATTTGTTCGTTAGAGCGGTTAATAAATCTATTCGAATGCTTAAGAAATTATGAATGAGAAGGAATATAGTAAATCTATGTCTAATATAACTTGTAAAATCTGCAATGGAGATATGACCTTGCATGACACGGCACAGATACTCAATAAATATACCGTTGAGTATTACCATTGTCTGCGTTGCGGATTTATTCAGACTGAGGAACCGTATTGGCTTGACGAGGTTTATCTAAAGCGATTGGGGCAGGCGATACGGGAGTTATGGCGAGAAACATTACGAACACAACAAACCTTCTGTTTTTTCTTAGATAAGTTCCGCACAATGGAACCCTGTCTTGATTTTGAAAATTCTGCATATAAACACATCCGATAAAACCGGCGGCGCGGCTATTGCCGCGTTTCGATTGCATAACGCCATGCTCTCATCCGGCATTGATTCAAGGTATTTGGTATTAAACAGAACTATCAATGACAGGAAGGATATTCTTACTGTTTCTTATTTTGATCAATATGTTAAAAAAATAGCAATCAAAATATTTGAAAAAGTTACCGTACAGGGTATGTTAGAACGACCAGGTTTATTTTCATCATTCAAATATGGAATTGATATATCAAGACATCAAGCGGTTCTTGATGCGGATATTATCTATATCCATTGGATAAATGCATTGGTGAATTATCATGTTTTGAAACAGATTCTAAAAACGGGAAAGCCGGTTTTTTGGTTTATGCATGATATGTTTGCCATAACCGGCGGATGTCATCATGCTTTTGATTGCACAAATTATCACGTTCAGTGTGTTAAGTGTCCCTATCATGGAACCGGTAGCCCGCTTACTGATTTATCAAGGCGGCAATTCAAGAGGAAATGGAAACTATATAATCAATGTGATAATCTGGCATTTATTGCTCCCAGCAAGTGGCTTTTTGACTGCGCTCAAAAGAGCGGATTAACGCGAAACAAGCGGATATATCACATTCCCAATCTGATTGATACCACGGTGTTTAAACCGGTGAGTAAGGAGGTGTCTCGGCGGTTGTTTTCATTAGATATAAAGAAAAAAATAATAGGATTCGGAGCAGATAACGCATTACAAAATCCTTACAAGGGCTGGACTTACTTGAGAGACGCCTTACAGATTCTATCAAAAGATGCATTATTAAAAGATGTACCTATTGAAGTAGTTATATTCGGAAGTAGTTATGTCAAAGAAATTGCCGAGGGCATTCCGTTTCCGGTTCATTTTTTGGGCAAGTTGTATGACGAATATTCGCTTGTTATGGTTTATAATAGCGTGCATGTTTTTGTTATTCCTTCTCTTGCGGAAAATTTCCCCAATACGGTTCTTGAGAGTATAGCCTGTGATACTCCGGTGGTTGGGTTTAATGTTGGTGGTATTCCCGATATGGTCAATGTACATACCGGTTATTTAGCGGAATACAAAAACAGCGAAGATTTGGCGAGGCATATTTCTCTCTTATTACGTGAACCGAGAGCGAATGTGAACGCCTCTATTTCAGTTTTCGCGTCA
>JAIRPX010000003.1 GCA_031256775.1 Dysgonamonadaceae bacterium | reverse complement strand
TAACACCTTGAAAATAACAGTATTATGATGGTAATAAAAAAAATGTATTTAATTTCTCTGTTCATGCCGGTTTTTATGCTGGCGAAAGCAAATACGGCGGTTCGCATTGAACTGCCGCATTTTGCTGACAAGCAGTATGTATTCTATTTAATGCATGGCGACAGACAGGATACTGTTCAAAGCGGTTATTTGGACAAAGAAGGGAAAACTTTTCTTGCTCTTCCTGAAATGTACAGGGATTTTATCGGAATGTCGAAATTTATGATTGTCGGCGAAGGCGGTCTGGAAATTATCCTTAACCGCGAACCGGAATTTACAGTCAGCTGCACAGAAGCTATGCCCAACATGAGCAATATCCATTATGTGGGTAGCGCCGAAAATAATTTTCTTTTTGAACAGTACGGCAAACAAATAAAGATTATTGAAAGAACGCTGGCAGTGGAAGAAATATTGCAACTCTACTCTTCGCGCGAAGAACCGCTTTTCCGTCCGTTGCAAACAGAATTTGATCGTTTGCATAAACAATACGCAAAATTGCAGGATGAAACAGCGCAAAGTCGGTTTTATGCAGCTCGCATCAGGGAAATGGGCGATTTCCTGCAAGGTCTGGGTAGTCGGACGAACTTGACGGAAGAAGAAATACAACACGAGCAACGGGATTTTGTCCTCTCAAAAATAGATTTTCAACAGTTATACAACAGCGGTTTGTGGAACGATGTACTCGGTCGGTGGATTGGAATTGAAACAGGACTGGGTGACAGCATATTGCTTGCCGATACCCGTAATATGCTCGCCCGTTGCAAGGATCAGGAATTGCACAGGGAATTTATAAACAAATTAATCATACTTTACAACAAATATGGCAAGGAGAATCTGCTTTCGCAGCTGGGAGTGGACGACCTGCTCGCTCCCGGACATTACGCCCCGAAACTGCGTTTGGAAAATGCTTATATAACGCCTGTACAAAGCCTTGTGATTTTTTACGAATCAGGCTGCAACAGTTGCGAAAACGAACTTGTTCAGCTGCGTGCCAACTACAGGATTCTGCATGAACAGGGACTCCGTGTGATTTCCATCTCCGCAGACCGTGACGAAGGTACTTACCGCAAAAACGCCGATCTGTTTACATGGACAGACAAGTATTGCGATTACAAAGGTTTCTCCGGCGAAAATTTTATCAATTACCAGGCAGTTGGTACACCAATAATTTTTGTTATTAATAAAGAAGGGATTATTACCGGACGGTATGCGCGGTTGGCGGAATACTTACAAAATTTTTCTGAATAAGGAAAAATTATCATTACGCAACGAACTGCAACTTATTTGTAACCGTTTGCGTAAGCGCGCGGTAAAGAAAACAGAATCTATACCTGCTCGGTATGGTTTTGTACATAGTCATTGCGAAGGCAAAGCCTGAAGCAGTCCAGTAAAAAACTAAAAACTAATTTCTGGATTGCTTTGCTAACGCTCGCAATGACGATGCACAAAATTAAACCGTGTAAAGTATAACAAGCAAAAAATAATTTTGTGATTCAAACAAAAGTATCGTACCTTTGCACTCAAATTGATAACAAAAAAAATATCATTATGGTAGTAGTAAGTACAAGAGAAGTAATGCAAAATCAGAAAAAATTCTTTGAAATGGCACAGTCAGAGCGTGTTATAGTACGTCGGAAGAATCATTTCTATCAATTATTGGATTTGGGCGAATCTATTCCCGAATTAGATGATACTTTGATGAGCAAAGAAGAATTTTTTGCTAAAATAGATGAAGGTATTGCTGAATATAAAGCAGGAAAAACGAAAAAATTAAGAGTAGAAGATATTAATTCATTTTTAGGAATATGATAAAATATGAGTTGGAATTTTCTGCTGAGTTCGAAAAAAGCAAAGAAAAACTGTGCAAGTCTGGTGATTTGCAAACATTGAAAAAACTTGCTGCTTTGCTGGTATAATTGGTTGAACATCCAACAACAGGCACAGGACATCCCAAACAATTGTCAGGCGACAGGGCAGGGCAATGGTCGCGCCGTATTAACCAGAAGCACCGTCTTTTATATATGATTGACGGAGACAAAGTAGTTGTCTTGTTGCTTTCTGCTTACGGACATTATGATGATAAATAATTTGAGGATACTCTTGCTTACAAGATTTTGTTTTTCAAAAGATTTTAGAAAAACATTTCGTACCTTTGCATTATGATTTAATGGAAAAAAATATTTGACAAATGAAAATATCTATTATTGGCGGAGGAAATATGGGAGGCGCTATAGCTTGTGGCTTGTCTCAAGGCAGTTTTTTCCAAGCCGACGACATTACTGTTATAGACATAAACGAAGCGCCTTTGAAAAATTTGCAATCTTTCAATCCGAGTATAAGAACATCTTTGAAAAGTTATGAGAGTATTGCTGCATCTGATATTATTTTATTGGCTATCAAACCTTGGCTAATTAAGGATACGCTTCTGAATATTAAATTCCTATTGGACTACAACAGGCATATTCTCGTTTCTGTTGCTGCAGGAATTTCCATAGAAGAGATTAATAAAATATTATTGAAATCTTCGGATGGAGATGCTTCAGCGCCTGTTATTTTCCGAATTATCCCAAATACGGCTATATCTGTTTTACAAAGCGTTACGCTTATTTCTTCGCATAATGCTTCGCCTGAACAGGAGGATTTACTGTGCCGGATTTTCGACGAATTAGGTTGCGCCATTTTAATGGATGAAAACAAACTTTCAGCAGGAACTGCTCTTTCTTCTTGCGGGATAGCATATCTGTTTCGCTATGTGAGAGCTGCTTCATTAGCCGGAGTTGAATTGGGATTTTATCCTGCTGAAGCGCAAAATCTGATTGTAAAAACTATGCTGGGAGCTGCCTCTTTGTTGGATAAAACTAAAGAAAACCCTGAAAAAGAAATAGATAAGGTAACTACTCCAGGCGGAATAACTATTAAAGGACTGAATGAACTGGAAGCTAACGGCTTTTCCAACGCGATTATTAAAGCAATAAAAGCAAGCAAATAACCTTGCGACATCATTCAATAAAACATTCCAGCAATTGACTGTCTTCTGCCGGATGCAGGATTATGAATGAATTTTCAGCAGGTATCAAAGCTGTTTCTCCCTGTTTAAGTTCGATAGAAAAACCATTGCAGTCAGTTAAGCAAAGATTACCTTTCAGGCAAATGTAAACAGAAAAAGTGTCGGTATGACTCCTTTTGATTTCATTTCCTTTTTGAGCTTCAATCAGATTGGTTGTGAAATAAGGACATGATACTAATGTATTGACTTCTTTTTCAGGTTGATATTGCAGTTTGTAGTCGTTATAAATATGATAATCAATTGCGTCTTTTGCTAATTCCGTATGCAATTCGCGAGGATTTCCCTGAGCATCCCTGCGGTTGTAATCATAAATCCGGTAAGTTATATTGGAAGTTTGCTGTATTTCTGCAATAAAACATCCTGCGCCGATGGCATGGACGCGACCTGCCGGTAAATAGAAAACATCGCCCGATGATACTTCATGTTTTTGAAGATAATCGACAAAAGTATCATTTTCAAGGCTTTTAACATACTGTTCGGGGGTAATTGCACGAGAGAACCCCGAATATAAAAATGCTTCCGGCGAGGCGTTAATTATATACCACATTTCGGTTTTTCCAAATGAGTTATGACGTTTTTTAGCCAGAACGTCATCGGGATGCACCTGGACGGAAAGCGCTTCTCTGGCATCTATAAACTTGATTAACAGAGGGAAAGTAAGTCCGAAACGTTCAATGACTTTTTTTCCCAGAATCTTTTCCCCGTAAATGTCAATTATATTTTCCAGCGATTTTCCTTTAAAATCGCCATTGGCAATAATTGATATATTGTCTTTGACATGCGAAATTTCCCAACTTTCGCCAATACCATTCCGTTGCGGGTTTATATTTTTGAAACGACAAATTTCGTCGCCTCCCCAGATAATTTCTTTTAAAATAGGTTCAAATTTGAGTGGATAAAACATTTTGAAAAACTAAAAACTAAAAACTATACTCTATACTCTAAAAACTATACTCTATACTCTAATATCATTGCCGTTCTTGCAGGCAAATACAATTTCAGCCAGCCTTTATGCTCCGTTTCGTATAAAGGATCTGTAATTGTTTGATAGCTAATTGATTCATCCACCAGTCCAAAACCGCCAAAAGCAGGATTGTCGCTGTTGAGGATGATAGTATATTTTCCTTCCGGCACAAGTAAACCGTAGCCGGTGAATGAAGATACGGGGTTGAAATTGAATACAAAAAGCATGTTTTCCCTGCAATAAGCGAGGATTTGGTCGCCATCATTATCGCAAACCTTGCGAAGCAGTGAAGCCTGAAAATTTTCAACGCTACTAATCAAATGAATCATAGCTTTGTCGAAGTTTCCAAGATATTTGTATTTTAAATCTGCATTATCAACAAGATTCCATTGGCGACGTGCATATTTGAACGACCACCCATTATCCTGGCGGGGAAAATCAATCCATTCGGGATGACCAAATTCATTTCCCATAAAATTGAGATAACCGCCATTGATTGTTGAAGCAGTGACTAAGCGAATCATTTTGTGGAGTGCAAGTCCTCTGTCGACAGCCATATTGCTGTCGTTTACAGACATGTGCCAGTACATTTCAGAATCTATCAGCCGGAAAATGATAGTTTTGTCGCCAACCAGAGCCTGGTCGTGGCTTTCGGCATAACTGACTGTTTTTTCGTCACTTCGCCGATTAGTTATTTCATGCCATATACATGAAGGATGCCAATCCTGATCTTTCTGTTCTTTAATAATTTTTATCCAGTAATCCGGAATATTCATCGCCATTCGGTAATCAAATCCATAACCGCCCGATTTGACAGGAGCAGCAAGTCCGGGCATTCCGCTTACTTCTTCAGCTATGGTTATGGCATTTTTATTTATCTTATGAATCAGCTGATTGGCTAACGTGAGATAGCAAATAGCGTCGCCGTCCTGATTGGCATTAAAATAATCGCTATAACTTGAAAAACATTCGCCCAATCCGTGACTGAGATACAACATGGAAGTAACCCCGTCGAAACGGAAACCATCAAATTTATATTCTTCAATCCAAAACTTGCAATTGGACAACAAAAAATGCAATACTTCATTTTTTCCATAATCGAAGCATAATGAATCCCATGCCGGATGATTGCGCCGCGAACCTTCGTGAAAATATTGCGTATATGTTCCATCGAATCGTCCCAAACCTTCTACTTCATTTTTAACTGCATGAGAATGAACTATATCCATGACAACTGCCAGTCCCAAGCCATGCGCGGTGTCAATTAATTCTTTCAAATCGTCAGGCGTTCCAAAACGCGAAGATGCAGCAAAAAAACTGGAAACATGATAACCAAAAGAACCATAATAAGGATGTTCCTGAATTGCCATGACCTGTATGGCATTGTAACCTGCCGCTTTAATTCGCGGTAAAATATTATATGTAAATTCCTTATATGTTCCTACCTGCCATTCGGAAGTTGCCATTCCAATATGACATTCATAGATTAGCAGGGGAGACACATTAGGTTTAAACTGTTTTATTTTGAACTGATAAGGATTTTCCGGATTCCAAACCTGCGCGCTGAAAATATGAGTATGTTCATCTTGTACCACTCTTCTTGTCCATGCTGGAATACGTTCACCTTCGCCGTTTTGCCAGTGAATTTTCAGTTTATACAAATCCAGATGGTGAAAGGCATTTTGTGGGAGATTGATTTCGTAAATACCATTTTCAAGCGGCGTTAGGCGATATTTTTCATTTTCTTGCCAATTGTTGAAATCGCCAATCAGATAAATCGCGGTTGCTCCGGGCGCCCATTCTCTAAAAATCCATCTGTCTTTTACGGGATGGAGTCCAAAATATAAATAACCTGAAGCAAAATCGCTTAAACTGATTTTGCCATCCTGCGTTAATTCTTTTTCCTTTTGGATAAAGTAATTATAACGTCCTTCAATAGCCTCTGTATGAGGTTTTAACCACGGATCGTTTTTTATTAATTGCATCCCTTTCATTTTATTATAAATGATAATTGTAATTCTTTACAAAGGTAATAAAAATTTTGATAACAATCAATCAATGTCAAAATTTATTGTCGAAAAAACAATTTTTATACTTTGAACATTGCTTCGCAATAGCGAGACACGATGAAAGTGCTGCGCGCGAGACATAAAGGCGCGAAAGCATGAAGCCGCGTCAGCTAAATTCATAATTTACAATTCGTAATTTTTTGAGCCTGTTTTGCTTGAAATTTATATTCATCTGTGTTTAATCCAAGAATTTCATTTACTTTTGCAGATATGAAATAATTCAGCAATGTATAAAATAAGTAAACAGTTTTCCTTTTCTGCTTCCCATATACTTGATTCTCTGGGAAAAGATCATCCCTGTGCGCGGATGCACGGGCATAATTATGTCGTAACTGTTCATCTGAAATCGGATGCTTTGGATGAAAATGGTTTTGTGAAAGACTACAAATCGCTAAAAACAGTGAAACAGTATATCGACGAAACTTTTGATCATCGTCATCTGAATGATGCGCTTCCCTGTCATCCGACCTCTGAAAATATCGCCCGTTTTCTATTTGAGCATTTCAAACCGGAAATTCCTGAACTCTATGCGGTTGAAGTGAGCGAAACTCCTAAAACTTCCTGTATCTATGAACCTTAATGTAAAAGAAATATTTTATTCACTGCAAGGCGAAGGCGGACGGCAAGGCGAAGCGTCCATTTTTATTCGCCTGACAGGATGCAACCTGAGATGCAATTTTTGCGACACTGATTTTGAAAATGGGAAAGATATGACTGAAAATGAAATACTTGACATCATTGAAGACTATCCTTGCCGCTGGATTGTGTGGACCGGCGGAGAGCCTTCTTTACAGTTGACCGATGATGTATTACTGTATTTCAAACTGCAAGGCTATTTTCAAGCTATAGAAAGCAACGGACACTATAAATTGTCTGATATACTGGATTATATTGTGGTAAGTCCAAAGGGAAATACTGATTATGCAAAAAAAATAAACCCTTATGTTGACGAAATCCGCTTAACGGTTGCATGGAAGGGCATGATTCCCGATATAAGATCATTGCCTAAGGCTAAAATGTTTTTTTTAAGTCCTGTTTTTACGAAATATCTCACTTCAACACAAGCTAATATCAATTATTGTGTGGAATATATAAAACAGCATCCTAAATGGCGTTTAAGTTTGCAGATGCATAAATTAATAGGGATTGAATGATATGGACAGATTTGAACTGAATATATTGGGATGCGGTTCGGCGCTTCCAACGTTTAAGCATAATTTAAGTTCGCAGGTGATAAACATTCGCGATAAACTGTATATGATTGATTGTGGGGAAGGTACGCAGTTGCAGTTCAGGATAATGAGACTTAATTTCAACAGGCTCAGTCATATTTTTATCTCGCATTTGCACAGCGACCATTGTCTGGGCTTGCCTGGATTGATTTCCACAATGGGTCTGCTGGGAAGAACCGCAGAATTGCATATTCACGCCATGCCCGACGCGGAAAAAATATTTAAACCTTTGCTCGAATATTTTTGCAAGGAACTCCCTTTTAAGGTTTTTTTTCATTCATTCAATCCTCAAAAAAATGAACTGATTTTTGAAGACAGAACGCTAAGCGTTTATACCATCCCATTGAAACACAGAGTTCCCACTGCCGGATTTCTGTTTGAGGAAAAACCTAAAAGCGCCCATATAATTCGCGAAATGACGGATTTTTACCAGGTTCCCGTATCTCAGATGAAAGCGATAAAAGAAGGCGCCGATTTTATAACTCCATCAGGAGAAATTATTTCTAATAAACGTTTGACCCGCCCAGCGGAAGCGCCCCATAAGTATGCCTACTGTTCGGATACGGCTTACAGTGAGAAAGTTATCCCGATAATTGAAAATGTCGACCTGCTCTATCACGAGGCTACTTTCTGCGAAAGCGATTTGGCAAGAGCCAGAGAAACATTTCATTCCTCAGCATCGCAGGCTGCGGATATAGCCCTCAAAGCCAGAGTAAAACGGTTGATATTGGGACATTTCTCTGCCCGCTATCCCGATGAATCGGTTTTACTGAAAGAAGCGAAAAAAATTTTTCCTGAAACCCTTTTAGCAAATGAAAAAATGACTATTAAAATTTAGCATAAAATGTAAAATAGCAATGGCATTTTGCAGTAAATATGCAAAATATGTTTGAAGATTTTAATAAAATTTCATTATATGGTATTTTTTGTCATATTGTACATAAAACGACAAATATATTATTTTTTATCTCAAAATTATTAACATAAAACTTTTGGATAAACTTAAAAAAAATTGTATTTTTGTCGCCTGAATCATATTAAAAAGAGATGGAATATTACCATTTGTCGCATATAATTCATGAGAATGCAAAGAGATTTGGCGAGGAAGAAGTGTTGAAAGTACGCGATGAATCCTCCGGTTTGTGGCATTCTGTTGTCTGGAACGATTTTTCCAAAAAGGTAATCTCCGTTGCGGAAGCATTAAGTCATACAGGAGTGAAACCTCATTCCAATGTAGGCGTTTATTCCCAAAACAGGGTTGAATGTCTTTACGTGGATTTTGGAGCTTTCGCCAATCGTGCAGTAGTTGTTCCAATGTATGCCACAGCTTCCATCCCGCAGATCATATATATGATTAACGAAACGGAGATTCGCACTCTGTTTGTTGGCGAGCAGTGGCAATATGATAATGCCTGGCAAGTACTGAAAAAAAACAGGTATCTGAAACAGTTAGTCATATTCGACAAAAATGTAAAAAAAGCTGCCGACGATAAAACCTCTATTTATTTTGACGCTTTCTGTTCACCCAAAAATCGCAGTTCGCAGGATATTGCCGCTGTTCAAAGACGACTGAAAGACGCCCGCGATGAAGATTTGGCTCATATCATTTATACGTCGGGAACTACGCGCGGCTCTAAGGGCGTGATGCTTACCCATGCCAATTATAAGGCGGTTATGAAAATGCACGACCTCAGGCTAAACTATCTTCCCCAGCGGTATCTTTCTTTGAGTTTTCTCCCTATGGCTCATATATTTGAGAAAGCATGGATAATATATTGCCTTCACAGGGGATGCAGGGTGGCGATAGGCGCAGACCCGAAAGAAATACTGACTTATATGAAAGAGGTACATCCGCAGGCAATGTGTAGCGTTCCTCGCTTATGGGAAAAAATTCATGCAGGAGTAAATGAAAAAATTGATTCGTCAGGACGCTGGCTTAAAAAAATCTTTTTAGACGCCATTCAAACAGGAAAAAAATATAACCTGGAATATCGAAACGAAAATAAAAAAGCGCCCACTTTACTGAAATTGAAATTCCATTTCTACAATAAAACAGTTTTCAAAATGTTGAAAAAAGCGATTGGAATAGAAAGAGGACTGATATTTCCAACCGCCGGAGCAATTTTATCCGATAAAATAAATATTTTCCTCCAATCGGTGAATATTCCTTTAATATATGGTTACGGTTTAACGGAAACAACGGCGACTGTCAGTTGCTTCCCTGATAATGGATTTACCATAGGAACGGTTGGAAAAGTGATGCCGGAAATGGAGGTGCGAATTGGCGAAAACAATGAAATTCTCGTGAAAGCGGCAAGCGTGATGAAAGGATATTATAAAAAAGCAGAGGCAACGCTGAGAGCTTTCACCGAAGATGGATTTTTCCGTACCGGAGATGCAGGATATTTGACAGATAAAATGGAAATCGTTCTTACAGAGCGGTTAAAGGATTTATACAAAACTTCAAACGGAAAATATATCGCTCCGCAACAGCTGGAATCGCGTTTGATGAACGACAGATATATCGAATCGGCTGTCGTAATCGGCGACCAGAGGAAATACGTGTCCGCTTTGATTATTCCTGCGTTTGAAGAAGTTAAAAACTATGCCGAAATCCATCAGATTCCTTACAAAACAATGGAAGATTTATGTAGCAATCCTAAGATAAATGAACTTTTTACTCAGAGAGTTAACGCTATGCAAAACGAATTTGCAAGTTATGAGCAAATAAAACGTTTCACTTTACTGTCTGAACCGTTTACAATTCAATCGGGCGAACTGACAAATACGCTAAAAATGCGTAGGGCGTTTATTGTTGAAAAATATAAAAATGAAATAGATAAAATGTATGAATAATATAAATGAACGTAATAAAATAAACAAAATGAAAAAACTCTTATTATTTTTAACGCTGACAATTGCCTGCACGCTGTATGGCAACGCTCAGCAATTGCCCTCTGTTCAAGTAAAAAATCTTGATGGAAAAACAGTTGATACATCAACGCTAAGCAATGATGGCAAACCTATTATTATCAGTTTCTTTGCAACATGGTGCAAACCATGCCTGCGCGAATTAAACGCTATTCATGAAATATATGAAGAATGGCAGGAAGAAACAGGCGTAAAGGTTATCGCCATTTCTACTGACGAAGCGCAGAACGTCAATAAAGTGAAGCCGCTGGTTGACCGTTTCGGATGGAATTATGAAGTGCTGCTGGATACTAACAGCGATTTTAAACGCGCCCTGAATGTCAATCAGATACCGGCAGTTTTCATTATCGACGGAAAAGGAAATATCGTCGAATCAAGAACCGGATATACCGACGGATCTGAAAATCATCTTATTGAAAAAGTTCGTGAACTAATCAGAAAATAAAGCATGTTTAGAAAAATACTGTTCACAACTGTTTTATTTTCACTGTTTTTATTTACGGCTAATGCCCAGATAAAAATTGGCGAAAATTCCGTATTGACCGGCAGTCTCCAGACAGACAACCTGGTAGAAGATAAATTGATGGATAATACATATCTGGATTTGAATTTTACGTCTAATCATATACAGGCAGGAATGCGCTTGGAATATTTGCAGTATCCTTTGCCTGGCTATGAATCGGAATTTAAAGGTTACGGCTTGGGAAATATTTTTGTTACGGGTAAATTCAAGAAATTGGAAGTTACCGTCGGAAGCGTTTACGACCAGTTCGGAAGCGGACTGATTTTCCGTACTTATGAAGAAAAAAGTATGGGGATAGACAATTCGCTGATGGGCGGACGAATTAAATTCCAGCCGTATAAAGGCGTTTCGCTGAAAGCGCTTGGCGGAAAACAACGACGCTATTTCAAATTTAACGAAGGTTATGTGTTGGGAGGCGATGTTGAATTAAATATAGAAGAATGGATTAAAAAACTGCAGGAAAACAATGTTTACTGGTCGTGGGGCGGATCTTTTGTCAGCAAAAATGAAAAACAGGAATATCGTATTAGCGAAATAATTCCGGATATTATTCCTGATATGCCTATAGACAGTTTCAGCGTATATCGTTACAATTTTCCTGAAAATGTAGGCGCGTTTGATTTTCGTACGCATTTTCAGAAAGATAATGTTAATGTGCTGCTCGAATATGCCATCAAATCGCAAGACCCTTCTTTCAACAATAATTATACTTACAAACGAGGGAATGCCTCATTGATGTCGGTTTCGTATTCTAAAAAAGGTCTTACAGCATTAATTCAGGCTAAACGTAGCGAAAACATGTCGTTCAGAAGTAAACGCTCGCAAGATGGAATTTCCTCTTTTATCAATCATTTGCCGTCTTTTACTACACAGCAAACGTATGCGTTGGCAGCATTGTATCCATACGCCACACAACCGATGGGCGAATGGGCTTTTCAGGGCGATTTCAGTTATACGTTTAAACGGAAAACTGTTTTAGGCGGAAAATACGGTACATTGCTTCGCCTGAATGTTTCGCATATTCGGGCGGTAGATACCTGTTCCTATTTTAAAATGGGTGAAACGCTTTATTATCAGGATATTAATCTGAATATTGACAAGAAAATAAGCAACCGATTTAAGTTGAACGGGATGTATATGTTTCAAAAGTACAATCCGAGAGTGATTGTCGGACATGATGAAGATTTGATCACGTCGCACATTTTTGTGGCAGAAGGAAAATACACTATTAACAATAAACTGACGTTGCGTTCCGAATTGCAATATCTACATGCCAGCGAATATGCAGGCAGTGAAGAAGTGGAGCCTGGCGACCGCAGCAATCAGGGCGATTGGGTTTTCGGCTTGGTGGAACTGTCGGTTGCGCCGAGTTTGATGTTTGCTGTTCAGGACAATTACAATTTGGGGGTTACGAAAGAACATTACTACATGGCGTCGGTGGTTTATACAAAAAAATCACATCGTCTGCAATTGGGTTTCGGCAAAACACGCGCTGGATTTGACTGTTCTGGCGGCGTGTGTCGTTTTGTACCTGCCACCAAAGGATTGCGGCTGAGTTATAATTATCAGTTTTAATAAACTTACATTTAATCTGTTAAATTAATGAAAATGAATAAATTAATAAGTTCTCTTATCCTGTCGGTTTCGATTTTGGCGATGGCTTGCGATACTATTCCCGAAGATAAACAATTTTTAGCCGAGAAAAAAAGCGTGGAAGAGATTAAAATGCTTGGACGTTCGGTTTTGCTCGAAGATTATACAGGAATTTGGTGTACCAACTGTCCGCGTGCTGCTGCTGCTGCGCATGAAACGCAGAAAATATTGTCCAAAGATGTACTTGTGATTGTTAGCATACATGCAGGGGTATTTTCTACAAATTCTCCATTTAATACATCTGTTGGCGATGAATATCAAAAACGATTTTATCCCGAAAATTCGGCTTATCCAGCCGGTATTATCAGTCGTACCAAATTTAATAACAAACTTGTAAATATCCAGGACGATTCATGGAAAACGGATATTTTGGCTATGTTATTTTCGGAAATCCCTAATGTCAAGCTGTCTTTGCAAAATCAATATAATGATATTGACAGCACGCTAACGGTAACAAGTTCTGTCGTTTCTAATGAGAAAATAGAACAGGAGTTGAAATTACAGCTTTGGCTTACTGAAAGCAAAATTAAACATTTTCAGGTAAACGGTACGCCTAAGCCCAATGAATACATTCATAATCACGTGCTTCGCGACGCCATCAATGGCGTTTGGGGTGATACCGTTCAAGCTAAGCAGGGAGAAAAAAGCGTTTACACGAATACATATTCCCTGAAAGGCAAAATCTGGGAACCGAAAAATATGGACGTTGTCGGCTTCCTGTATGACGCAAAAACAATGCAGGTATTGTATGTTACTGAAATTAAATTAATAAATAATTAAATATTTTATATTATGACTAAACGGTTTACTTTATTATTATTATTCCTTACAGCAGGAATAATTTCTTATGCTCAATCATCTTTTGTGTTTCTGAATGAGGAAACACCCGTAGCGGATAATTCCACAGTTTATTGTGGTGAATTAGATGGCAGACAAGGTGTGATATCATCTCCTGTCAAAATTCAAAAAACAGCTGATGAACCAATTAATGCAACGCTTACTATTTCTGTTTCTATAAATTCTTATGGAGGATTTGTAGGATATTGCGGATGGGGATTTGCAAGTTGCCTCCCTGTACAAACCGGCAGTGAATTATCAAGCAATAAATTGGTAAATAATGGAAATGCTATTGATCCCTTTATAGAAATCTTAGCGTTATCAGCAGCAGAGCCTTTTTTCTTTGAGATTGAATATAAATTAATCTACAATGGAAAGGAACAGAAGATCAATTTAGTTATGTCTTCCGAACCAGTAGCTCTTAATGCACCGGAAGCAGGTTCTGCCGTTTCTGTGTCTTATCTGGATGGACAGTCTGTATTGAAATATGACTTTCAATCGGCAGGCGAGCGACAGGCTCTAATCTATAATATTGCAGGCGTTAAAGTAGCAGAAATCAGCCTGATACAAAATTGCGGCTCAGTTATACTGCCCAATCTTCCCAAAGGAATTTATATTTACGCTATCAGGGAAAACGGCAAAATGACAGCAGGCAATAGATACATTGCCAGGTAAATTTTTTTATATTTATTACTTATGAAAAAGATATTTATTCTTTTTGCTTGCTTATTTACAATATGCAGTGCGAATATAAGCGCTTTTGAGAGCAGCCCTGTGAAAATATCATCTAATTTAAACGCAACGACGGACAATGAGATAGTATTTGGTTTTTGCAGTGATGATATTTCTTTGGGCATTGGGGCAACTTCCGGCGCCGCTGAAGTTTCTGCAGCCATTGCCATGTCCGACGCCAGATTTCGTGTTTTTGCAGGTAAGGAGATTAGCAAAATCCGAATAGGTTTAGCTGCTAACTGTACAGGTGTTTCTGTATGGATTCGCAGTTCTTTGACAGGCGAAAATTTGGTGTCAAAGGAGGTTGAAGATGCTAATTCCGGATGGCATGAAGTAACTTTAGATGAACCGTTTGTAATTCCCTCAGGAGATATTTATATTGGATATACTGCTACCGGAAAATTGCAAATTGGATTTTCGGGCGATATTGATGAAGATGCTGCATGGCTTGGAAATTCAAGCAGCTTTGATAATTATGCCGACCAAAAATGGGGATCGCTCTGTATTCAGGCTGTGATTGATACGAAAGGAATTCCTTTTATGGATGTTAACTTAGTGAGCCTTATTAATTCATATACTGCAATAAATGAACCTTTTAATATTAAAGGCGTTATGCATAATATTTCTTCGGAGGAAATCACAAGCGTGAAAGTAGCTTATAAAATAGGTGAAGAATCACCTGTTGAGTATACTTTTACAACATCTATTGCTCCTCTGAAAGTAGCTTCTTTTGAAATTCCGGCAAGACAATTAGTAGCAAAAACAGGTATCTTCACGCTTTCTTTAACTATCCTGGAAATAAATGGACAGCCGGATACAATTGTATTCAATAACACTTTATCTGGCACTTTGAATGTATTTAAATATACTTTCCCCAAGAAAATAGTTGTTGAAGAAGGAACGGGTACATGGTGTATGTGGTGTACGCGCGGTATTGTAGGTATGGCAATGATGAAAGAAAAATATCCTGAAACATTTATTGGTATAGCTGTTCATAATGATGATGTGATGACTGTCACACAGTATGATAATGCAATGACCAGCAGGTTTTTTAAAGGTTTTCCAATAATGGTTGTGAACCGTAAGAAATCATTGATAGGCGATCCGTATTTTGACGCAGAAAATTTCTACAATTTGGAAATGGATATTCCTACGCAAATTGGCGTTAAATTGAACGGTGGATTTACAAATGAGGACAAGAAAACGCTTACCTTAAAAACCTATGTTACTTTCGGGTACAGCGGCGATGTAAATTTTAAATTAGCATACGTTTTGATTGAAAATGGCGTAACAGGAACAGAATCAGCTTTCTGGCAGCAAAATGCTTATGCAGGAGGATACAATGGTGAAATGGGCGGATATGAAAGAAAGCCCAGTATAATAAAAAACCAGGTATATAATGATGTGGCGCGCGGTATATATTCCCTGTTCACAGGCATAACCAACAGTATTCCCGCTCAGGTAACGGAGCTGACGCCTGTTGAACACAATTATAAACTTACATTGCCTTCTTCTGTTCAAAATAAAGACAGTCTGGAAGTGGCGGTCTTAGTATTAAATTTCGCTACCGGCGAAATTGCTAATGCCGATAAAATAGAAATCAAAAGTATTTATACCGGTATATCAGAAGTTGAACCTGCTTCAATTTCCGCTTTTATTCACAACGATTTATTGCAAATTCAATCGGAACTTCCTGTTCAGGGCGTCGAACTTTACGGCGTTTCCGGACAAAAAGTATTTGCTGTAAATCAGGCTAAAAGCAATATTTACCCCGTAAATAATTTATCTCAGGGAGTTTATATTGTGAAAATTAAAACGGCGGCAGGCGAAAAAGTTTTCAAAGTAATTAAATAGCAAAAAAAAAATGATTTAACCTGTTATGTTTTATGCAACGTCATTGTAAGCGGTAGCGAAGCAATCTGGGTATAGGTTTTAGAAACTTAACAGGTTAAATATTAAAAGGCAATATGCAGAGACAAATTGTCGATAGGATTTTTATAATATGAACAAAAAATATATTTTATGAGAAAAACATTTATCTTTTTAGTATGCGTTTGCTTGTTTGTAATAAGCAGCGTGAGTGTTAATGCACAATTAAGTCAGCGTCCGGTGAAAATATCCGGCAATTTAAGCGTTGCGGCAAGCAATGAGTTTTTATTTGGGTTTTGCAATAGTGGAGAAATTCGGAATAGTATCGGCATGGGTACTCCTACTGAAATTCCGGCTGCTATTCTAATGTCTGCGTCTAAATACGGCGCTCTTGCTGGTATGAAGATTAGCAAAATTCGTATAGGTTTAGCAGCTGACTGCTCAAATGTTTCCGTTTGGATTCGCAGTTCTTTGACAGGCGTTAATTTGGTGTCAAAACAAGTTGGAAACCTTAAAGCGGGGTGGAGTGAAGTAACTTTGAATGAACCTTTTGTTATTCCCTCTGGTGATATTTATATCGGTTATACTGCTACTGGAGAATATCAATGTGCTTTCTCCGGCGAGGTTGAAGAAGATGCTAACTGGCTTTGGAGTTCGGATGGTGCATGGGGTAATTATGCCGTACTAAAATATGGATCGCTTTGTATTATTGCTGTGATTGATACAGAAGGAGTTCCTTTTTATGATGCCGGTATTGCAAGTTTGAAAAAAACATATATTGAAATAAACAAACCTTTTACGATTAAATGTTCTATTCGGAATACTTCTTCAGAGAAAATAACAAGTTTAAAATTATCTTATAAAATAGGTAATGAATCGCCGGTTGAACGTACACTTAGGGTGTCGATTGATCCTCTGAAATTAGTTCCTTTTGAAATTCAGGTAGCGCCGATAGCAGCTGCATTAGGTTCGTATCCGCTTTCGCTAACAATTCTGGAAGTAAATGGGAATCCTGATACATATCTTTCAAATAATACTTTGACCGACGAATTAGATGTATTAGCACATATTTTCCCCAAGAAAGTAGTTGTTGAAGAAGGAACGGGTACATGGTGTCAGTGGTGTACGCGCGGAATTGTAGGCATGGCAATGATGAAGGAAAGATATCCTGAAACATTTATCGGAATAGCTGTTCATAACAATGATCCGATGACCGTTTCGGCATACGATAGAATAATGCAAGAAAAGTTTTTTACAGATTATCCCAGCATGGTTGTGAGCAGAAAATCGTCTTTAACAGGCGATCCATATTATGACATTGAAAATTTCTATGAAAAAGAAATAGATGTTCCAGCGCAAATTGGAATTGAATTGAAAGGTATGTTTACTGATGATGAAAAGAATAAGCTTACGTTAAAAACAACTACTACTTTTGGATACAGTGGCGAAGCAAATTTCAAATTAGCATACGTTTTGATTGAAAACAACATAATTGAATCAGATCAAGCCTACTGGCAATCAAATGCTTATTCCGGAGGAAATAACGGAGAAATGGGTGGATACGAAAATAAGCCCAGTAAAATAAAAAACCAGGTATATAATGATGTGGCGCGTGGTATCTATTCCGTATTTACGGGTATTACAGGCAGTATTCCTGCTCAAGTGATTGAAATGGAACCTGTTGATCACACATATACTCTTACTTTGCCTTCTAATGTTTTAAATAAAGACAATCTGGA
The DNA here is from genome assembly GCA_031256775.1 of Dysgonamonadaceae bacterium. Lineage (GTDB taxonomy): Bacteria > Bacteroidota > Bacteroidia > Bacteroidales > Azobacteroidaceae > Azobacteroides. Next base: position 12,015 of record JAIRPX010000003.1, on the reverse strand, counting down.
AGTAGCAGTGCTGCTGTTGGACAGTAACGGCGAAATTGTTAATGCCGACAAAGTAGAAATAAAAGATGTTTATAATTCCGTTACATTCAGTTATTGTGACGACGTCATGTCTGAGGCATTAACTTACAGTGCGGGTACTGCTACGGTCAGAGTAGCCATCAAGATACCTCAGGAAGTAGCTGCCAAATATGCAAACGCTAAAATAACGAAGATACATGCAGGTATTGGAGCTGCTACGTCTAATACAAAGGTTTTCATTGCTGAAGGCTTGGAAAATAATACGCTTGTCTGTTCGCAGGACGCCACTTTTGCTCAAGATTCGTGGAATACCGTAACATTGGAAGATCCATATACTGTCACGGGAACCTGCGATTTGCTTGTAGGTTATGAATATAGGGGTTCTGGTGCGGTAATAGGCGTGGATGGAACTTCCGAAGTCTTCCCAAACAGCAACTATTATAGCGAACCCAACGGACAGTGGAATATAATGTCAACCAACAACTGGAGCATAAAAGCTACTATTAAAGGAGATTCTATTCCTGAGTCGGATATAAGTTTGTTATCTGTTATGACAAATTTTTCCACAGTATCCCCCGATGAACAGTTTGATGTAGTAACTACCGTTTATAATAATGCATCCATGCCAGTGAAAAATTTTAAAATCAATTATGCAATTGGCAACATTAACGGTGAAGAAAATATAACAGGAATAAAATTAGCTCCATTTAGAAAATATACATTTTCTAAAGGATTCAGTATCAGTGAAGAAGGATATTATCAGGTGACGGCAAGCATTTCCGAACCTAATGGCAAGCCTGACGAAGACGCTTCAGACAATAGCCTTTCGGCTGAAAATGAAATATGGGTTGGAAATGGAGTACCAAAAAATCCATCTAAAAGGAACGTATTGCTTGAAGAATTTACAGGTATCCACTGTACATGGTGTCCCGACGGACATAAGAGAGCCAACCAGTTAAAAGCCAAGTATTTAGGACGGGTGGACGTGATTAACATCCATCAAGGCACTTATGCAATTCCAAATACGGGAGAACCTGATTTCAGAACTGCTTTTGGCGACGCTATTGTTCAGCAATCGGGAACGACAGGTTATCCTTCGGGAACGGTAAACCGTCATGTTTTCACAGGCGGCAAAACAGTATTGGACAGAGGCGCATGGGAGAGGTATGCCCCAGATATACTTAATGATGTTTCACCGGTAAACCTGGCGGCTAAAGCGCATATTGATTGGGATACCCGCACGCTTACTGTTGATGTGGATGGATATTATACAGCCAATAGCAACGCCCAGACTAACAAACTGAATGTGGCTTTGTTGCAGGATAATATATTAGGACCGCAAGTAGGTAGCAGCCTCTATCCTGCAATGGTAGAAAATGGTCTGTACCGTCACAATCACATGTTGAGGCACCTTTTGAGCGGACAGTGGGGTACAACGATTCAACCGACCGAAGCTGATTCTTCTTTCACCAGGCAGTATGTATATGTCATTCCGGAAGCAATTAATAAAGAGCCTATTTATTTAGATAATTTAAAAATTGTAGCTTTTATAGCTGAAGGAAATCAGGAAGTGATTACTACAACGGAGGCGCGGCTTAAACATACTTATCTTACAACGCCTACGATTGAAATATTAGATGCGGAACAGCTGGTTTATAACTCGGCTGATGATGAAATATTAGTGCAGGTTATTGTAAGAAGCATTTCAACAACTCCCATTACATCATACCAGTTACAGTATGGAATCAATTCTACTGAAACGCATACTGTTTCAGGAAAAAATATGGAATGTTTTGATAAAGATACATTGCTTTTGCCCTTGATACCCATAGAATTAAAAAAGGATAAAACATTGATGCTTTCGGTAAGTCAAGTGAATGGAGGCGAGCCGGGTAGACAGTCTTCTTTTTCGCTGAAAGTGAAGAAAGATCTCAGTTTTGTCGAATCAAGCAAATTGACGCTGAATTTATGGCAAGACAGATACGGTTCGGAAATAACGTGGAAATGGTTTTCTCCAAATGGCGAAGTTATATTTTCCGGAGGTCCTTACTCAGATCTTAGTAAAAATACGACAGAATTACATAAAATAGAGTTGCCGCTACCCGTCGATGGCGTTTATCGTTTCGAGATTTATGATTCTTATGGCGACGGTATTAATAATGGAGCGGGAGCTGGAAAATATGAAATGCGTGCCGAAGATAATACGCTTGTTACTTCCGACGATGGCAAATTTGGAAAGAAAGGTATGAAATATATAGGTGTGAAAAAAGGACTTGCTATTCATCATCCGGAAGCTAAGGCTTATATTGCCGTTTCTATCAGCGATGATATACTGTATATTGATTCTGCTGAACCTGTCCAAAGTGTTACTGTTTATAATCTTTCCGGTAGAAAAGTATTGTCGCAGGAAAATGGCAAACGTGTAATTCCTGTTGATATGCTTCCTGTTGGCGTGTATATAGTTAAGGTGAAAACAGCAAACGGAGAACAAACACTGAAAGCAGTTAGATAATAGAGTTTAGATAATAGATAAATTCGATATTTTAAATAGGGACGTTGCATGCAACGTCCCTATTTCATTCATACGGATTGCTTCGCTAACGCTCGCAATGACGAGGCACGATTTTAATTATGAAAATTAGCTGGTGCGGGTTTGCACCCTGTGCAGCTATATAATAACATAAAAAAACAAGCACGGTTTAAAAAGCCGCGCCAGCTAATTCATAATTCTTCATTCCTAATTATTCATTGTTTTCCATATTAAAATACCTGACGGCATTATTATATGATATATCTTCAACTAATTTTCCCAAGAAAGGCAATTCCGATGCAGGCAACAAACCTTGCTCCACATCATTTCCTATCAGATTGCAGAGTATACGGCGGAAATATTCATGACGCGGATATGAAAGAAAACTTCGCGAATCGGTCAACATTCCCACAAAACGGCTTAGTAATCCCAGAGCAGAAAGGGAATTTAATTGCGTTTCTATCCCTGTCTTCTGATCAAGAAACCACCAGGCTGCCCCAAATTGAATTTTCCCTGCAACGGAAGCATCCTGGAAATTTCCAGCCATAGTTGCAAGCATCTCATTATCGCGGGGATTGAGATTATACAATATGGTTTTTGTTAGTTTATTTTCCACATTCAGTCGATTAAGAAACTTCGACAGGGCTTTTGCCGTATCCCTGTCGCCTATTGAATCGCATCCTGCGTCGGCTCCTATTTTACAGAAAAGATGCGTATTGTTGTTGCGAAGCGCCCCATAATGAAACTGTTGTGTCCAGCCTTTCTCCCAGTCCATCTTGGCGCCTTCATACATCATTGCCGATTTAAATTTCGATATTTCTTCCTGACTTAGATTTTTTCCGTCGTATGCCTTATGAAAAATGGAATTTATTTCAGTTTCAGTGTAATTGTCTGCATAAAAATATTCAATACCGTGATCGGAAAGTCTGCAACCTGCCGAAGCAAAAAAATCATGACGTATGCGCAATGCCTGCAACAGATCATCGTAGCAATGAACAGTAATGCCAGATACTTCCGACAATTTTTCAACATAAGCCCTAAAATCAGCTGCAACTTCCACTGCCATAGCCTTGTCCGGTCGCCATGTCGGTAATACCTTAACGGGAAATCCTTCTTCTTTCAATGCAATATGATATTCAAGCGAATCAACAGGGTCGTCGGTTGTGCAAACTAACCTGACATTATACATTTTCATTAAGCCGCGAGCGCTGTATTCCGGCTTATGCAACAAAGCAGTGCATGTGTCGTAGATTTCTTTAGCCGTTTCCGGCTTCAGGATTTTATTTACGCCAAAAGCTGTTTTCAATTCAAGATGCGTCCAGTGATATAACGGGTTACGCATAGTGAACGGTACCGTTCCCGCCCATTTTTCAAACTTTTCCCAGTCGGAAGTTTCTTTTCCGGTAATAAACCGTTCATCTATTCCATTGGCGCGCATAGCCCTCCACTTGTAATGATCTCCTTCCAGCCATATTTGTCCCAAATTATCAAATTGCCTGTTAATTGCAATTTGTCGCGGGTCTAAATGGCAATGATAATCAATGATTGGCTGTAGCTTTGCATGTTCATGGTAAAGCTGTTGTGCCGTTTCCGTTTGTAAAATAAAATTATCGTCAATAAAAGTTTCCATACAGTTTATATTTCTTGAAAGGCAAATATACTTCTTTTTTCGTATATATTTCGTAACTTTGCCCAAAGTTAATATAATATGATAATTTTGAATAACTAATGATATTTAGATTTCTGAGTTTAGCCAGTGGAAGCAGTGGGAACTGCTATTATCTTGGAACAGACAGTTATGGAGTTTTATTCGATGCGGGCGTAGGGATTCGTGCCGTAAAGAAAATACTTAAAGAAAATAATATAGGTTTGGAACAGATTATGGCGGTATTTATTACGCATGCTCATGCTGATCATATTAAGTGCGTCGGGTCGCTGGGCGAGAAATATGATATTCCGGTTTATGCTACCGAACTTGTTCATGAAGGAATACGCAAACAAAAACTTAATATTTCCCGAAAGATGATTGTAGAAAAAGAAAAGCCGGTTATGATTAGAGAGTTCAAGATTACGGCATTTAGCGTTCCTCACGACGCTAACGATTGTGTGGGATATTTGGTTGATTACAACAATATTAAATGGATATTGGCAACAGATATAGGACATATTGACGAAACGGTTGCAAAATATATACGGCTTGCCAATCATCTTGTTGTTGAAGCCAACTACGACATGAAAATGCTCGTCAACGGCAACTATCCCAACTTCCTTAAAGCAAGGATAATGAACGGAAAAGGACACCTTTGCAATTCAGAAACCGCCAATTTCCTTGCAGCCAATTTTAATTCGCAACTAAAAAATATATGGCTTTGCCATCTTAGCAAAGAAAACAATCGTCCGGAAATTGCATGTAAAACAGTTGAAGCAGCTTTAATGCAACGCGGTATCCACATCGGTTACGACGTGAACCTGGCTGCGCTGAAACGTAGCAATCCTTCGAAAATGCACTTGCTGAGCTAATGAAATTCATATAAATTTATCGCTTCCATATATTGCCAGCCGTATTTTTATAAACATTCAACGCTTTTTTCCAGCTGATTACTCCTTGAACCCTTTATCAATATGGAAAATCCATTGATGTTTGATTCTGTCAGATAATGTAACATATCCTCAGTTCTTTCAAAAACTTTCCAGTCCATTGGAAGTGGTTGTATTTTAGTAAATTCTTTTCCTACAAGGACAACGGATTCGAATTTATTTAAAATCAGCGAATGGATTATTTTCCGGTGTTCCTGTTCGGAATAAATGCCTAATTCGTTCATTTCGCCAAGAATAACCATTTTCGGAAAAACGTCTAATGAAGCAAAGTTATCCAGAGCAACTTTCATGCTGCTGGGATTTGCATTATAAGCGTCGATAATTAACTGATTCCTTGCAGTCTTTTTATTTTGCGACCGGTTGTTGTCTGGCGTATATTGAGCTATCGCATGATTTATCTTTTCGTCTTCCACGTTAAAATAAGAAGCGATACAAATAGCTGCTAATGCGTTTTCAAAATTATAACTTCCTATCAGCCTGGTTCTTATTGTATTCATGTCATCTTCGTCTTTTTTCCATTCCAGATTTAAAAAAGGCGAAGATTCCAATAGCTTTCCTTGAACAAACGACAGATTGTCAGTTCCATAATAAATTGTGGGAATATTCTTATGAAGACTGCTCAATATCATGTTTTCCGTGTTACAGAACGCTATCCCGTTTTTTATACGGAGATAATCATACAGCTCGGCTTTACTGTTAATAAGAATTTCGAAAGAGCCGAATCCTTCCAAATGCGCCCTTCCTACATTTGTAATGAGCCCATAGTCAGGATCGGCAATCCGGCAAAGTTTATATATTTCGCCTTGATGATTAGCTCCCATTTCAATAATTGCAAATTCATTTTCCTCCTTCATTCGCAATAAAGTTAGAGGAACGCCAATATGATTATTCTGATTACCTTGAGTATATAGCACATTATACTTGGACGAAAGCGCAGCTGCGAGCAGTTCCTTAGTCGTAGTTTTGCCATTCGTTCCTGTAATAGCTATTACTTTTGCCTTCATTTTGCGGCGATGATAATTAGCTAACAGTTGCAATGTATGTAATACATTGTCCACCACTATAATACGTTTTAGAGGCAGCAGATTTTTCCTGTCGCCTACAGCATAAGCAGCTCCTTTTTGAAGCGCCTGCTCAATGTAATTGTTCCCGTCGAATCGTTCACCTTTCAGAGCAAAAAATATGGAATTTTCTGCAATATTTCGGCTATCCGTTGTTATATTCGGATGATTCTGAAAAATTCTGTATAACTCTTGTATGTCCATTAAATAATGAAAAAAGGGTAATTAATGCAACAAAGATAAAAAAAAACTTGATAATATCATAAATAATCCTACTTTTGCGCAAAAAAAAATGAATAATATTTTCGTTAAATTTTTAAAGGCATTGATTTTTAAGTAATTATGTTTTTTCAAATTTTGCAATTTTGAATTAAAATAGTCGCATAATGACAACGAATATAAAAGGTCAGCTGATGGATTTTTCCGTCCCCAAAGTTATGGGTATTCTCAATATCACGCCCGATTCTTTTTATAAGGAAAGCAGGAAACAAACTGAAAAAGATATTTCCGGGCGCGTTTTACAAATTGTTTCGGAAGGCGCCGACATAATTGATGTTGGCGGTTACTCATCGCGTCCAGGCGCAATGTTTGTGAGCGAAGAAGAGGAGATGCAGCGTTTGCGTTTCGGCTTGGAAATTCTGTTGCGCGAAGCGCCGGACGCCATAGTCTCGGTAGATACTTTTCGTGCGGATGTGGCAAAAGAATGTGTTGAAAAATATGGAGTTGCCATTATCAATGATATTTCTGCCGGCACTCTGGACGACAATATGTTTGATACTGTTGCTGACTTGCATGTTCCTTATGTTATTATGCATATTCAAGGTTCGCCCCAAACGATGATGCAATACACGCAGTATGATAATCTGATGAAAGATATTTTCCTGTATTTTGCGGAGAAAATCAACCGGCTTCACTTGAAAGGCGTTAACGATATATGGGTTGATCCCGGATTCGGTTTTAGCAAGACGACTTCCCAAAATTATGAGGTCTTGAGTAACCTGGAGCAGTTCAATATCTTTGAAGCGCCTGTTCTTGTTGGATTATCAAGAAAAACCATGATTCGGGAAATTATTGATGTTCAGGCGGAAGAGGCGCTAAACGGTACTACGGCGTTAAATATGTTCGCCCTGACGCAGGGAGCTAATGTTTTGCGCGTACATGACGTAAAAGAAACCGTTCAGGCGGTTAAACTGTTTTATACAATAAAAAAAATGAAATATGATGTTTAATCTTGGAATAAAAGATGCTGTTGATATTCTTCTGGTTGCATTTTTTCTGTACGAGACTTACCAGTTGATGAAAAAGACAGGGACGACGACCATTTTTGCGGGCGTACTTGCGTTTATTGCTATATGGATACTTGTATATCAGGTTTTTGAGATGCGCTTGATGGGCGCTATACTGAATCAGTTTATCAGTGTGGGATTTATCCTGTTAGTCATTGTGTTTCAAAAAGAAATACGTGAGTTCCTTCAGGCTTTAGGCTCAAACAGGGGATTAAAGCTGCTTGCTAAAATATTCAAGAACAAGGATAAAAGCGATGTGGAAGAAGATATTGCCTATATCATGCCTATTGTGATGGCAATAATGGATATGGCAAAAAGGAAAGAAGGCGCTTTGATAGCTATCCAGCAGGATGTTCACTTAGATACATTTGTTGAAACAGGCGAGATACTCAACGCTAATATCAGTAGCCGCTTGATAGAAAATATCTTCTTCAAAAACAGTCCTTTACACGATGGGGCTATGATTATTGCAGGAAAAAGGATTAAAGCTGCGGCATGTATCCTGCCTGTTTCACAGAGGCACGACATACCGAAACATTTAGGGTTGCGTCATCGTTCTGCATTAGGTTTATCGGAAGAGACCGATGCAAAAATTATCATTGTTTCGGAAGAAACGGGGAAAATTTCGTTAGCTGAAGCAGGCAAATTGCATGTAAATATTTCAGCCGAGAAACTGCAAAAAATGTTGACTGCAAAAAATGTCAAAACAGATTCCCCCATAGCTACGGAACAGGATCATAGCCGCTCCCTCCCCACGGATGACAGCGAATGAGCCGCTTAAACGTTAGCCAGCCGCCTTTGAATGTGCCATATTTCTTAATAGCCTGCAGTGCATATTCAGAACATGTGGGCGTATAGCGGCAGGATGCCGGTGTATAGGGCGAAATACAAATCCTGTAAAAATAAACAGGCAACAGTACAATAAAAATCCATATTCTGCGAAGGATTCCTTTTCTCATCTGTAATCGTTTACTAACTGTTATTGAGATACAAAGGTAAAAAAATATTTTGGATTATCAGTCGGAAAATGTCAGGAAAAATATTAGGAAAAAACCTGTTAGGTCTTTAAGACCTAACAGGTTTAAAAGATTCTAATAAGCCGTAATCGTCTTGCGATCAACTACATTACCCTGTGCGTCAAGTACGTTGATATAGTAATTGCCTGCCGGTAAATTAGACAGCGATACTGAAACGCTTGTTTGCGAAGAAGTGAATGTTGCTGTTTTTACAAGTCCGGAATCGTTATATACCTGCACCTGATAGGTTTGAACGCCTCCCCCTGTCGTAATATTCTGATCTTTTACGAAAAGAACGGAACGGTTAGACGGAACATACGAGGACGTGTAGGCATAACCGGGTATGACAAGCGTTGCGCTGTAAGACTTGTCGCAGCCGGTAATCTGACAGGTTACCGTTGCTGTTATGCCGGGAGTAAAAGTCAAAAGGGCGCTGTCGTAGGAATCTACAAATCTGTAATAAATATCTGAATAATAATTGTTTTGCGCACTGCCGCTTTCTACAGCAACATATTCAGTTGCTGTCTCTCCTTCAGACGGAGTTGAACTTAATTCAAATACTCTTGACTTTGATGTGGACAGATTGCTTACGGCAGAAGCTACTTCGCGAACCTGTAGTATATTGCCATCTATGCTGTCTGCAACAGCCTGTTGAAGCTGCGCAGTATTGGAGTCCATTAATTCCTGTATAAGACTGGTGAATGGTACAGTTCTAATTGTAAACGAATCACCTACTGCTGCCTGCTTTAACCCTGCGATGATTGTTCCTCCGGTTGCACTCCATTTATATGAATAATTCGACGACTTTGAATCGCCCGGCAGAGACAAAGCTGTAATTTCTACGTTTCGTGTACCGTTGTTTGCTGCGCTGAATGTACCTGCCGATAAAACAAAGCTGTTGGGAATTTTAACGGTCACATTTTTCCTTACAGTATAAGTTTTTCCATCGTAAGTTATTGCAAGTTGAATCCACGAATTGGAATTATACGATTTTCCCTTGACTTTTACTGTTGACGTGTTTTGTCCCGAAACAATCTGAATGTTCGACGATACAGTCCAGTTATAAGTAACTCCTGAAAGATTAGGACTTAACGAAAATGAACTTTCGTTACAGCTGATGGATTCGGAGCCAGAAATGGAAAGATTGATTTCTGGCGAATCAACATACGAAACCGATGGATCTCCAAAATAATTCCAGGTTAAGAATGTATTAATACCATTCTGCCCATATTTATCAATCATTGAACAGGAACCATTAAAACATAATTCTCCAAATGTTGTAAAATCTTCATTTACCAATAATTCATTAAATTTATCTTGTGCTTCCATTGGAGGCTGCCAATCTTGATTTATAGAAGATCCATAAAAACCTATAGCTCCTGTCGGAAGTTGATTATTTGTCGCTCTCAACCATGATTCCGCAAAACAAGTAGTATTAGTAAAATTACCATTTATACATGCAACAGAAAAAATAAAAGGCAATTTATGGACATTTGCCAAAGAAGTAACATTTGAATTAGAGAAATTGCTTGTTAACCAACTTGTTGTACTGCCGTGTCCTGTATAATTAATCAATGAAGCCCCATTGTTAACTGCCGATGCAACCATTGCAATAGTAGGCTCACCTGATGCGTCAAGACCACCTTGACTGCCATCATACAATTCTGCAACAGATGTATAATTCCAGTTTAGAAGGTCAGTTCTGATTTGTCGCAAATGTTCATAATCAGATTGCCCGTCATCGCCAATACCGCTTCCAATATTGCTGGCAATACCAATCCCTCTTTTAAACCATGCGCTCTGTTGATGCGGTAAAGTTTCATAAAAAACTGTTCTGTTTACCATTGTTTCTACTTGTCCTGTGTTTTCTGCTGAAAATCTTCCTATTATTATATCGGGATAATTATCGTTTCCTTCCAATAAAGAATATGAAGGATCCGATCCGCCACCCAGCAATGTGAAAGATGGAATTTGAGCATGATCGCCAACAAGAAGAACAAATGTCAACTGATTATCCGCATTGTATCTGTTTTGGATAAACTGTTTAATAGCAGCAGGAGTATTTCCTACACTGCTTAAAGCGACCATTTCCGTTTCAAGTCCAATGTTATTTTTATGTGTAACAAACGGGCGCATTTTATCAAGAAAATCATCATAACAGATTATTAACATTTTTTCATTTCCATAATCTTGTCTATTATTGGAATTGGAGAAATTTATAAAATGATTTTTATAAATCGCATCAAAAAATTTATTGCCAATTTCTGGTTTTGATAATGAATTTTTTGTATTGGAACCGCTAAAAGAAATGTTAATCTTTAATGATGTATAAACTCTTAAAATACGTTGAACAGGATTATATGCAAAAGGGTAAACATTAATTACTATCCCCCTTTTTGTATGCAACAGATAAGGCTCTCCAAAATCATAGCGAACCTGTGGGAAAAAGTTATTTTCGTTATAAACAGTACCAAATTCATAGGGAATACTTCCTGGATTTACAGTTCTCATAAGTATTCCTTTGGATGGTACTATTTGAATACTATAATCTATGTATTCAGCATTAACGACAGAAGCAGTTACACCTGAAAAATTAGGGATAGCAATACTTTTTGTGACTTTTGGTAAATCTGGAAATCCTTTTTTTAATATTGGCGTTCCCTGTTTATTTGTAATAGAATAATAAGTTGTACCATTAATCACAACCGGTCTCTTATCATAATTCCCAATTGTAACATTGATTGTTAAGCCTTGCGCAGAACTTGAAACAATATTCATCTTGTTTAAATTTTGATTTATTGTTTCAGTAATTTGCTGTGCATTTACTGTCGTAGAACTAAAAATAAGAAAAATAACAAATGAAATTTGTTTAATTAAGTGTTTCATAATGAATTAAAAATTAAAATGTTTAGAAAAATTTTTGTCTTTGTTGTCATCTTTTGCATCAAACGCCACATTAATCTCATACGTTTGTTTAGAAAGGTCTGTGAAATAATAATCAAATGTGTAATAACAATCACATCTGCAATACTCTTCCGGCGAAGGAGTTGTTTCTGTTATCAGCAGCGAAATCTTCTCTCCTTCAACGTTTTGAGTCGCTTCAAAAGACGAACAGCAAATATAATTTATACCGACACTCACTTTTAGAGTGTCGTTTTGAAAGTCAAAAAAGACAGTATCATTTTTGACGTCCATAGAGGAGCTTCTCTGGGCAGGAGAAAATTCCGACTGTCCGTTACATCCTCCGTATGTTACTAATACGAATCTGACTTCCTTTTCCTCCACGCTGGGAGTTACCCGTATAAGATCGGTTATTTCAAACTTATTTGCCACAGACTTGTCATCCGTTGCAGTTTCGCACCGATTTACAGACTTGGTGTCAAATATTGTTCCGCTAACCGCAACTCTCAGTCCGTCAATCCGTAAACTGTCGGGAATTGGCGTTGCAGGATAAATGGCAGTTACGCCCTCAGGATAGTTATCAAGTATAATTGAAAAAGTATCCT
>JAIRPX010000245.1 GCA_031256775.1 Dysgonamonadaceae bacterium | reverse complement strand
AACTATGTATAAAAGCGCAGAAATAAAATAATAGACAGGTAGCGTTGCCCAAAAAGAACTTAAAATTAAAGAATCGTCCATAACGTTTTTTGTTTATATTGATATTCAGTTATTTATATTAAGCAAATGAATCTGTTTTTTTATATACACATAAAATGGAACAAGTGCAATCATAACTATATTAACACAAACAGACGCCATTTCCGAGTACCAAACTTGATTTGCTGAACTGTACTTTAAAAAATTAACAAACAGCGGTAATAGCAAATAATAAAAAATAAAAGAAGCTATTGCAATTCTAACTTTTATTTTTCCTTTTATTTCTTCTTTTTTAATTTTATCTTTATTCAATGCAACTCTTTCACAAAAGGAAAAAAGAACAAAAATAAGCGGCGGACAAGCAAACAGTAATGCCGCTAAAAGCAACCACCATGCGCTATATTTATATTTTATGACACTCCGTATCATTGCTCCATATATGATAAGAAATAATACTAATGTCGTGCTTATCATCATAAATAAAGAAATATCCATAGAATCATCCATAATACTGTAGTTTATTAGTTTATTAAGTATTTTTTATTTGTGCCTGCATATATCCACTGCTGCTAAAGCAATCATTAATATCCAATTTTTTGGAGTTAATGATAATTAATAAGGCAATATTTGTTTGAACACACTTCATTACTATAATGTTTATAATAAATAATGCCACAAATGTAAAAAAAATATTTGTTATTTGCAAATATTTTGAAAAAAAATATCGTGTTGATTTCATGGAAAACACTTTAAATTATTAAGTATAAATGAATTAAAAAAATATATTTTATGCGCTTAATCTACATTGCAGCTTATCGCTCTTTGATATGTTAAAATTTAGTTAGAAAGACAGGGAATATTATGGATTAAAATTGTTTTTAGAAGCGTAAGTGTATGAAATTAAGTCATTAAATTTTTATAAACTGCATAAAAACCGTTTTGTAGTACACAAGGGATTTTTTCTAAAAACATAGACAGCAAAGCTAAAAGCGGAAATAAGTATCAATGAACAACTGTTTTCAGGAAGGATTTGAAAAGTGGCTTGAATGGCAGCAGTCTATAGGACAGTATGTGGTATAAAATATAGGGGAGACTACACTTTTTTTTACCCAAAACGAAACCGTCGCATTGATAATTATCAATGCGACGTCTTACTGTTTTTTACTTGTGATTTTCCTATTATTTACCCCTTTCTTCTTCGTAAATAGCTGCTACTTCTTCGTCGGTTAATGGCAAATCATTGTAACGTAAATTGTCTATCTTTATTTCGCCGCCTTTCCCGCTCATTTGTAATTGGAATGTAATGTTTTGCTGACGTTTTATAGGAAATGAAATCTCAGCAGTATTTACCAGCTTTCCGTCAATATAGAACTTCTGTTCATTAACATTCTCATTTCTTACCACTGTCAATAAATGCCATTGTCTGTCCATGAATGGATTATATGAGACAACGATAACAGATTTTTCATTGCTCTTATATATAAGTTGCGATTTAGTGCCGATGAACTCCGAAAGTTTCTTGTTATCAGACGTATAAAATTGTGAGTTATAAATTTCGACATTTTCTGTAAAATAACAAGCATTCTCTTTTCCTTCGTTTTTTATCCATACTGAGAAAGTTGCATAATGATTGAGTCTTATCTTTGATTTTTTGCCCAGCAACAATGAATTTCCTTTGCCGTTGGGGGCATCGCCATTAAAAATCTCAGGTTGTTTGCCTTCATACCACAGGCTTCCATGCCTTGAAGCACTGCCGATAGTCTTTCTTGAAAGTTGAAAAATATTATCATTTTCAAAGGTGAAAAATGACATATTCTTCTCAATTTCTTCTCTGCGTTTTTCTATTAGCTTGCGTTTCTCCGCTTCTATTTTTTCCTGTTCCGCCCGTTTTGCAGCTTCTATCTTTTCTTGTTCTTTGCGCTGCTCTTCCTGCATTCTTTCCTTCTCCCTGCGGCGTTCCTCTGTTTTTTTCTCGGCGGCGATGCGTTGTTGTTCTGCCTGATATGCAAGATATTCCTGCGCACTCATTGTTTCCTGCTTTGCTATTGGCAAACAACCTTCGGGAAAACTTTGGTCGTAATAGATTTTGCCTGTCCTTTGGTGTGTCAAAACAACACGCACTTTATCGACGTAAAAAAGTGTGCCTGTCCAACTCTCGTTTTTTATTTTTCCGTTGAGCATAAAAAACACATATAAGCGAATATCCTCATTATTTTCTATTTCTGCGGCTGTTTCTTTGTCAACTTTTAACCAGAAAAATTGAGTACCGTTTGTAAGGTATGTATCGTCATCTCCTGTTACAGGCAAAGTATTAAAAATAAAGCCGTCAAGCAACTCTTTGTCTATCGGATTTGAACGCATTTGATGTGTATGAACTTTAAATCCACCCTGTTTCATATCGTATTGCATTTCAATTCCACCATAACCGTGTTTTATTTTTGCAAAAAGTACGGATTGAAGTAATCGGGAGCGCCACACTTTCAAGTCGTTTAGTTTTTCGTTATACTCGTCCGATTCTTCATAAATCTTGCGTTTCAGTTCCGTTTCGTATGGCACAGCGTAACTGTCATCGTCATATTTTAACTTGTTCCAAGCATAGACGTCAAGCGTTAAAGCCATTTTAATGCCTCCTCTTCCCCAATTTGGCGATTTGCTTCGCTCTTTTTCCTCTTTGGTCATTTGTGCGGATTCGGAATAGCCTTCATAAATGACACAGGAAGCATTTTCTATCAGATTGTCCTTTGTTACATCTGGAATACCCAATCGTTTCCATTCTTCGCGTTTCTGTCGTTCCTGTTCGGCAATTCTCGCCGCTTCTTCACGTTCCGCCTGCAAGCGTTTTTGCCTTTCAGCTTCGGCTTTTATTGATTCTCGTCGCTGAATTTCCTGCTGTTTTTTGCGCTCAAGGTCTTGCTTGATGTTTTGCGCGCCTGCATAAGTTGCTGACAATAAAAGGCAACATGTAATGATTAAAAATTTTCTTGTGTTCATATTATTCACTTATTTTCAATACAAGCTTTCCAAGTCTCGAAGGCTTGGAAAGCCTAAAATTCAGCAGCTAATAGTTTTTGAGATCAATAGAAAACTCAATTACTCTGTCTGATTTGGTTACAACTCTGAAACGGAAAGTGTCATTTTCGCCTTCATACCAGTCGTAATCGCTGTCGCCGCTTTCGTCTGTGGTATATTCCATTTTTACATTATAGTGTTTTTCTATTGCAATATTCAGGGCGTTTTCTACTGCGGCGATTTTGCTGCGAGCCTCGCCTGTCAGGTAAAATTCATACTCAATGCCATAAAATTTTGCTGCAAAATTATACTCTTTGTTATAGTAACTGCCTGTATAAAACTGGTTATCAACACCCGAAAGGAACGAAACCTGACTGATAGAAATTTCAGTCGTCAGTTTTTGCGATTTTTTGTAATCAACCACATACTCGCTGTTGTACCGAGCGTTTGCACCGTCACCGTAAATGGGATGGTCAATAATGGTTTGCAGTGTAGAATTTTTGTCAAAACCATCGAAAGATTTATCTTTTGCCCGCTCAAAGAACTTGCCGATAAATTCGGAAGTATCGTAGAAATCGCTGACAACATAAAAACTTTCTCCAAACTTAAATTTCGGCAGTTTTATCTCATCAAACTGCGGATTGACAACATATTTGCCGCTTTTGTTTATAATACCCCACTGTTTGCCGCTTTTTACAAAAGCCATATCGTTGAAAAAAACAGAAGCCACGTCGAATTGCGGGTTGATTGCCATTTTTGCCTTTTTGTCGATAAAGCCCCAACTGTCGTTTTGTTTAACAGCTACCAAACCACTTTGGAACAAACCGACTCTTTCAAACTGCGGATTGATTTCAATGTTGCCTTTTTTGTCAATAAATCCATATTTTTTCCCCGAATAAATCGCTGCCAACCCTTCGATGAAGGGTGAAGCATCTTCAAATTGCGGGTTAATCACATAATCGCCTTTTTTGTTGATATAGCCGTATTTTTCACCATTTGAAAAAGACGCTGTGCCTTCACAAAAATACGATGCATAATGGAATTGCGGGTTTATCGCAAAATTGCCTTTTTTGTCGATAAAACCCCATTTGCCGTCTTTCAAGACGCCTGCAAGTCCTTCCGAAAACCAAAAAGCATTTTCAAATTGCGGGTTGATAACCACTTTGCCCGATTTGTCCACAAATCCACCTTTCCCTTCGACATCAATGAAAAGAGCAAGTCCTTCGGAGAACCAACAGACAGATTTTGCCTGCGGTAACTCAAACTTTGTCTTACCCAACTTGTCTATGCACACAGGCGCATTGCCGACAGTTACCACAAGTGCTAATCCTTCCGAAAACGGCGTACCATCTTTGTACTCGGCAGGAATTTTGAACTTGCCGTCTTTGCCGATGTAGCCAACTTTGCCTTCAGCTGACTTTACCCACGCCAGTCCATCGCGGAAAAAGTCCGCATCTGAAAACTGTGCGTTAATTACAAATTTACCCTTGTGGTTGATGTAGCCCCAAGAATCGCCCGATTTAACGGGAATCAAATCCAAATCGAAGTTTCCTTGACCTGAATTGCTGGAACACGATATGCATAGAAGACATACTACGCACAAAGCCAATGCTTTGAATATACCTGTTTTTATGGTGGCAGCAGGCTTCCACGCTGTTACTAACTTTTTCATTTTTTTTTGAAACGATATAAATAAAATTAAACTTAATTCACGGTATAATAATAAACCCTGTAAAGTAGTTGCCAATCAAGTGAACAAACTTTATCTGAAATTCTTCGCCTGTATTTTTCACTTTTCCGTAAAGTCCCTGCGCTTTAGCAGCTGTCATGTTGGCTGACGTCAGTTCCGATTTTTTTTCCAGCTGGTTTTTCCCGTTTCCGCCGTTGCAACTTGATAGTAGCATTATGCCCACGACCATTACGCCTGCAATACTTGCATTGTTTGATTTTTTGAAGATGTCGCGCAACACAACCGTTAGCAACGCGATTTCAAAAAACAATACAATGTAGAACACAAATTGATAAGGTTGCAACTCAACGCCCTGTTCAGCTAAATTATGTCGCCGTATCAGATTCCAAACAACCGTACCAAACCATAAAATCACATATACCAATGCAAGCCATTTCGTTTTAGGATTGGCGCGTAATGCAAATATCAGCGTTGTAATTAACATTGCCGAAAGCAAAATCTCGTCAACACAAAAAATAATTGTATCTTGCGAAAAGTAAATGCCAATGTAGCCGAATATTTGTATTTTTCCCCATATATCCATACAAAACAATAGTGCCAAAGGAATTATATACAGTAGTTTATCTGTTATGGAAAGCCGCTGTTCGTGTTGACTTGAAGCTTCTGCCTGTTTCGAATTTTTAATACAAGCCCAACCCGAAAGTACCATAAAGAAACTTACAATGCTGCAAACCATACGGAAAAATCCGCCTGCAACAGGAATAAGTCCCAGTATGAAACCAATTATCAACCAAATCATTGCGCCTTTCAACCTGCCAGCACCCTGACGAGCTTTTTCAGGAAATGTATTTGAGCGTTTCAATGCGCTGTAACCTAAAAGCATCAGGATAAATCCGACGATGTTCACCAGCGCGGGCAGCACAGGAATATCAATCATTGTGAGAACAGCTCCCACCAGCGACAGTATAATACCCGCACGCACTTTGCGCATCGCACGACCATCGCTTTCGGGTTGAATTTTTGTAAAGCCAAAGATACCGACCAGATAAAGCAGACTGCCGCCAAACAAAATTACCTGCATTATCACAAGAATAATTCCAAAGTCGTCGAAAATGCTGTTGTATGCTGGAGGTTTTACTCCAAAAAAATCGCCCACAAACCCTAAATCTGCTGGCTTGTTAATAAAGTCGATTAATTCGAGAATGGGCTTAAGAATATCGTAAACAATGCCGCCTACCTGCGAAATCATTACGCCTGAAAAAATCTGTTTTGTGGTTTTTGTCCACAATGCTACATTTGTTTTTGTCATAATTGTTGTGCAATTAAAAATTTAAAAATATACTTGTTTAAAAATCAAAAATCGTGTAAACTTTACGTGGTTTAATTTTGTGTAGCAGCATTGCGAGCGTTAGCGAAGCCATCCAGTTGTAAATAAATAGATTGCTGGATTGCTTTAGGCTTTGCCTTCGCAATGATGTTGCACAAAACCATACCATGCAGAGTGTAAACACTCTTTGATTAATAGTTTACACGAAAAAAATGATTGAAGCAACAAAATATTCTTTTCTTTTTTTGATTGTTATGTTCTGAAAAATCAAAATTTTCTGATTTTTTGGAACATAATAGTCGAATTAACCGTTTTTTTTCGTGTAAACCAATATTTCAAAGAACGCTGTTTGTCTGAACTTTTATTTTTACGTGATTTCATGATAGGCGCGATTATAAAATCATATCAATCATACTAATTATATTAAAATCACAGTTAAAACTACTGTCGTGCATTATATATCTGTTTTACTTCCGATGCGCTTAGCTCGCGGTCGTAAAAACGAATATTGTCAGTTTTGAAATTGTTGGCATTATTATAAGAAGCCGTAAAATTAGTTTTTCCTCCGATTTGTACCGTAACGCTATTGGGCTTTTGACTGCTTGTTTGGCTTCCATACGCTATCCCGTCAACATATAAAATTTCAGTGTAATATTGTTTGGCGCTGAAAACGATGTGATGCCACTGCCCATCCTGAAAATTGGTTGCGTCGTCATATCCGTGTCCGTCTGCATAAAATTTCCCCGCATCTACATAAAAATTGGGAATCCCGTAAACATAATTTTGACTTACATCGCCCCAAAGCATTATTCCGCTTCCAAAATCCTTAATCCACAGGCAAACTGTGTATGAACTTTGATTTTTTATTGGATTTGGGAGGTTTATTCTCTGATCGTTCAATATAGTTGTTCCGTTTGCTTTTCTCAAAAATACCGCCTTGCCTTTTTCGCCAGGTACGTCGTCAATAAATTCGGGTGAATTGATTAATGCTCCATCGTAGCCGTTACCTGTGACATCGGTTGCGCTGCCGTCATCGAAAGTGTAATAGGCTGTAAGCCCGCCGGTAACTACCGTTGTAGAAGACGGAGCGCTGGCTGTTGTCGCTTCAATAACAGTTCCGTAGGCTGTTCCCATGCTATTGGTGGCGTAGGCGCGAAGATAATAGCGCGTTGACGCCTGTAAACCGGGAATTGTAACCGTAAACTGTCCTGTTTGAGAAGTTTGTCCTTTACTTATCTTGTTATCGTCAGTAGTAGGCTCGGAATTGCTCGACGAATAGCAAAAACCGTGAGCAGTGACTAAACCGTCGCCCAAAACAGTCAGATTTCCTGTTGCGTTGAGCGAATTGTCTTTTATGTTTGAGACGTTTAGTGTTTGCACGGTCGGCATTGTTGGCGGAGCGAGCATCGTAAAGGTCACTACATCGGAATAGCTTGTGCCGACGGCGTTTGTGGCATACGCCCTTACATAATAAGTCGTACTTGGATTTAATCCAGTAATATCGCTTGTGAAAGATTTGGGAACGCTTGTACCGCCCAACGAGGTTTTACTGTTGTCAGTTGTGGGATTTGGACTGGCGCTCCAGCAGTGTCCGTGTTGCGTAATAGCCGAACTGCCGATAGAAGTAATATTTCCCGAAACCTGCGCTGTAGAGCTTGTTATGCCGGTTGCCTGTCCATTAATCACTTCTGGCGCAGAAGGAGCCGTAACTTTCATGCCGACCGACACGTTTACTACCGTGCTTCCGCCGTTGGAATTAACTACAAAACTGCCTGTTAACGATTCCTGATTTATTGAACTCCTGTCGATAGTTACTGATACGGAACTGACTCCCGTCGTGATTCTTCCCGAAGCTGGATTAACCGACAGCCATGCCAGGTTTTCTATAATGCTCCATTCCATTTCGCCTTTACCGGAATTGCGGATTTCAATAGGCAAAATAGATGTGTTCAGCCCGAAATCCAGCATGGTAGTCGAAACGTTCAATACAGGATTGACAGGCTTCAGCGACACGTCGCCCGAACTTGTTTGTCCTGCTGTCAGGCTGATATTTTTGCTGTTGTCTTCGTATCCGTTTTTGGAAAAGGACAGTTTGTAGCTTCCTGCTTCCAAATCCTTGAAACTGAATTTACCGTCGGAGCCGGTCTGTTTGCTCTGTTCGGCAAATGTGGTGCTGCTGTTGGAAACGATCGTAACGTTCACGCCACTAATGGCGTTTGCTGTTTCGGCGTCAGTTACTGTTCCTTCGATGTTTCCCTTAACTTCAATTGGTTTTTCTTCGCAGGACTGCAAAAAGAAAAATCCGGCTGCAAAAAACGCAATTATTGCGCCAATAAAACAAGTTTTTTTCATCTGTAAATAATTATTAATTTAAAAATCATAAGTTAAACCTATATAATGGTTTCCAGATTCTTGCGACCCGTTGAGATGCAGATTGTCAGGAATCCATGCGTAGCGCATTTTACCTTTCGATAGGGCAGCGTCCAGAACATTCCATACGTAAATCCCTGCTGTTGCGCCGATTGCGATATTCCTTCTTAACGCCCATGTATCAGCGCGATCGCGGTATTCCTTTATAATGGAAATACTGGTAGTCTCCTGCGACAAACGGATATTGTCTGACCGTCGCATCTCGCTGTAAACCAAACCGGAAACGGCAAGTATTTCAGCGGAAAGAAATACGGCTCCTTTCACCGTTTTTCCCTTGTAAAACTGCCCCCAGCCAGGCAATAAAGCCGATTTCCATCCGGCAGACAAACCGTAATGGTCGGTATATTCGGGAATAATGGGTTTGAATGAGTTGCCGCGAGGCGATACTTCATATAATTCCCATAAATGGTAAACTCCGTTTTCATATTCATAATATTCGCCTACTTTTGAAAACGAGGCTTTAAAATTTCCACGCTCTATATTAATAGTGGACATAAAATGTTGCGCTCCCTCGTAAGTAGAGCCGTTTCCGCTGTAATTCATATTGCTTTTGATTTCGGAAATGGTGCGTGAATCGACAGTTACACCTGCATTGTTCCCCAAATCTGTCAGAAATGAATCAAAAGCGTTTTCACGTGCATTTATTAAAAGTTTTCCTTCGCCGCGGGCAATCATATATTCAAATTCGCCCGTTTTTTTAGCCGGAAAACTTCCTTCGACCCATGGCAAACGACCCGAATGAGAACTGTTTTGCGACATTACAGAGACACAAAACAGTAATAACAGAAAAATGAATTTTACTTTCATCATATTTATTTGAATTTAATCTGTTTAAAAGACATTCCATATTATGATATGGAATGTCTGATTTAATAGATTTGGTCAGGCGGCTGTAATTTGCGTGTTTTTAATTTTTGCCCATCCAACCAGAACCATAACAAAGGCGATGAAAGAGAAAATCATTTCTATCCATCCGCCAACTAATGGAATTAGCCCGATAATCCATCCAATTATCAGAAGAATCTGAGCGCTAAACAGTTTTGAAGCGCCTTTACATGCATTGTCGGGAAACGAAGACGATTTTTTAAGTCGTGAGAATCCCGTCATTGTAATGATAAATCCGATAATGTTTAGAATTCCGCCTGCAATCCATCCGATTACGGGAATCCATCCTGTTATTGTCGCAATCAGCGAAAGGATTAGACCGGTACGTACTTTGCCAATCGCCGAGCCGTCGCCGCCTTCAAGAAGTTTTTTGAAACTGCCCAAACCAACGAAATACATGACGTACCCCACAATAACCGCAATCGGCATAACATATTCGATAATAACCGACATAGAACTTAAACCCGCGACTTTTGCAATCGGCTTTAAAATCGCTTCAATAATTCCCGCAAAAGAGAAAATCACGACACCATAAAAAATGGTGGAGGTCGTTTTTGACCATTCTTGTTGTTTCATTTTATTATTTTTTTAATTATCCCTACTTTGGTCAGGCGTCGGGAATCCTGTTTTTTGTAAATCTCTTGAACCTCTAAAACTAACATGTCCTTGATTTTTAATGGGTCAGTATAGTGAATTTTAAAATAACCGTGCAGAGATTTCCCACAAGAAAAATCTAATCTTTTATTTGGAAAAAGAAGAAGGTGATATATAAATAATTGAACTATATTCAATAATTTATCGCGCGTGTAACGCCGGATTACAATGTGTGTGTGTGTGTGTGTGTGTGTGTGTTAAGAAATTATTCCACACATACAAAAATAAGTAGTTAAATAAAACTAATATAGCGATATTTGATATAGTATAATTCATGCTTTCACATTTTGAGCATAATTCATCCGCAAATGTAATGT
>JAIRPX010000160.1 GCA_031256775.1 Dysgonamonadaceae bacterium | reverse complement strand
GGCGTTATTAATTCCCATGAATTAACTGATATACTGATAGTTGTCGTCCGTTATTTTGGCGGGGTAAAATTAGGTACGAGCGGATTGATTGCCGCTTACCGCGCCGCCGCCCAAGACGCTATAGCCAACGCCGAAATAATTGAAAAGACTGTAGATGAAGATATTACCATTACCTTTGAATATCCGTTTCTCAATAGCGTGATGAAAATCGTAAAAGAAGATAACCCCCAAATTGTTTCCCGACAGTTTGATATGGATTGCGTTATGACTTTGCGTATCAGGAAAAACGAAGCGGGAAAATTGCGGGAAAAATTGGCGAAAATAGAATCATTGAGAATTAATTCCGGCAAATTTTGATAAATCAAGGGATTGTTATACCTTTACATTTTAAATTTTAAAATTATACAGGTAATGAAAAAGTTATTATTATGTTTAGTCATGCTATCGGTAATACCTGCCGTTGTTTTTGCACAGAAAGCCAATAATATTTATGATTTCAGCGTAAAAACCATCGACGGGGAAGATTTTTCCTTTTCTTCTTTAAAAGGTAAAAAAATAATGATTGTGAATGTTGCTTCAAAGTGTGGTTTAACTCCGCAATATGTTGAATTACAGAAATTATACGATATGTATAAGGATAAAAATTTTGTTATCGTAGGATTTCCTGCAAATAATTTTGGAAGCCAGGAACCTGGAACAAATGAAGAAATCAAGGAGTTTTGCACACGCAACTACGGAGTTACGTTTCTTATGATGGAAAAAATATCCGTGAAAGATGAAGATATAGCTCCTGTTTATCAATGGCTTACAAAAAAAGAAAATAACGGGGTCGGCGATGCGGAAGTGACCTGGAACTTTCAAAAATTCCTGATTGATGAAGAAGGCAAGTGGGTAAAATCAGTTTCTCCACAGGTAAAACCAATCTCGGAAGAAATTATCTCATGGATTGACATGAAATTTGTGAAGAATTAGTGCAGAATCAGAGCCAATAATTTTGTTATACTCTGCACAGCATGGTTTTATGCAGCGTCATTGCGAAAGCAAAGCTTGAAGCAATCCAGAAATTAGTTTTCAGTTTTCAGTTTTCATAATTCATAATTTATAATTTATAATTTATAATTTATAATTACTTGTATTGTTTCGCTAATGCTTGCGATGCCTTCCATCGTTATACCATTAAATGGGTATAGGCATGGTAAAAAATCCATATATTTTGGTATTGTAGGGGCTGCGCAATGACCGTACCTTTGCAGTCGAAAATATAAAACTTTTAATTTATGATAATAAAAAAGCTATTGTTCTTTATATCAGCGTTATACATATCGCTACATCTGCAAGCGCAGCAACAGACCGAAACAATGCCTCAACAGTCCACTCAAAAATCGGACGCCACTACGGATAATGAAGAAAAGAAACTTGAAGAAGTTGTAGTTACAGGAACGCGAACAGTCAAGCGTCTCTCGGAAACGCCAGTGCTGACAACAGTTATACGCGAAAAAGAAATACGCGAATCAGCCTCAGTATCTGCGCTCGAAAGTCTGCAAGACAATATTCCAGGCATTGTCAGTTCACCGAATGCTATGGGCAACAATCTGCGAATAAGGGGACTGAACAGCCGCTACATACTGTTTCTTGTTGACGGAGAACGACTTGTGTCGGAAGGCGCTGGCGGAAACTTAAACCTCGACCAAATTGACGTTAATAACATACGCCAAATAGAAATGGTTAATGGAGCTTCATCGGCTCTGTATGGTTCTAATGCTGTCGGCTCTGTTATAAATATAATATCAAAAGAACCTGTACATAGGATTGAAACAACTTTAAATCAATCCATTGAGAATTATAATACCCTGCGCACAAGGCTTGATGTTGGCTCTGCGCAGGGTAAATTCTCAACGCGGGCAGGCGCGTTCCGCAACTCTTCCGACGGTTTTGGAGATAATGGCGGCGCTTATGCTGCCCGTTATGAAGACTATGGAGCTAACCTGAAACTCGGCTTCAAACCTTCGCAACGATCCGACATAAATATTATCAGCCGATATTTTAGCCACGAAACGTTTAATCCTGAAAATACATTGAATGTAAAGCACTCGCTAACGCATAACCTGACTTTGGGCGCAAACGGTGGAATAAAATCGCGCGACAACACTAACTCATTAAGAATCAGCGCCAATTATGATAAGTATTTCGATTACTACGTTTTGGAAAAGAAGAAAAACAAACTTGACCTGCATAACTCTGCTACATACTTTTCGGCGAGGATTATAGATACTTATTCGGCTTTGGAAAAATGGGAATTTGTTGCAGGAGCTGAATTTAATCATGAAGAAAACTTCTCCACAACAACGCTTGGCAAAACGCCAACAACCAAAAGCCTTAACGACGTTAACGGTTTCGCACAGGCACAATACAAGCTTAATAATAATTTTGATATTGTTGGAGGTGGACGATATACATATAATACGCAGTTTGGCAGCTCATTAACTCCCAAACTGTCGCTGATGTACAATCTGAAAAGATTGAAATTTCGCACAGGAATCGGATCGTCGTTCCGCTCTCCAAGTATCAAGGAACTTTATTACGATTTCGACCATAGCGGTATGTTCTGGGTATATGGCAATCCCGATCTGAAGCCCGAAAAAGGAATATATTATTCATTATCTGCGGAATATACTCATAAGAGTCTGAACTTTTCAGTTTCGGGCTATCATAATAATATTGATAATAAAATTACTCAGTATGACGTGATTCGAATGATAGGCGGTACAAACAAGAATGAGAAATACTACAAAAATGTCAATAGTGCTACAATCAAGGGAATAGATGTTTGCATATCGTATAATTTCTTGAAACAGTTGTTGCTGAAAGCAAATTACAGTTGTTGCGACGCAAAGGACAATTCTACCGGACTGCAACTCGAAAGTAATGTGCGCCACAGCGAAACATTGTCTGCCACGTGGTATGGCAAAGTATTTAAAAGTCCTTTCAGCCTGCAAGTTGCAGGAAGACTTAACTCGCCAAAGCTATATCAGCAGATGGTTACAGATTCAAATGGAGATGCACTCGCTGAACTTAAAAGTTCAAAATCCTATTCGATATGGAAAGCCGTGCTGGTTAAGTCGTTCAAAATTAAACGACACACGATGGAATTAACACTCAAAGCCGATAATATCTTCAACTTCAAGGAAGTTTCATTCATTAATCCCGGAAGACAATATTTGGCTGGAATAAGATACTTGTTTAATTAGTTAAGAGTTAAATATTAATAATCATTATAAATAATTAGAAAAAATGAAAAATCTGTTTTTTATTGGAATGACGCTTTTAGCGTCGGTATTTGTATCGTGTTCAAAAGAAGACGACAACGATCCTCAGCCAGATACAAGTACAAAAGAAATGTATATTGATGCTACGTCACAAAAAGACTGGCATTATTTTTCCTTTTCAAAAGGAGAAATTATCGGTTCAGACGCCGATTCAATTGGCGCAGAGCAATGGGCGGCGCGCAAAGACTGGGACATTGCCATTTGCAGGTATAATATTCGTACCAACAGCGGCGAGTTTACAAAAGCCGACGCAAAAGGCGGCGTTTATACATTTGACGGCGCAACTAAATTTGAATCTGTGAATAAAGTTCCTTCTGGAGCGGTATTTGTTACAGACAAATCATTTACTACTATAGGAATGGGCGGTGTTGTAACAACGCAAACTCGTTCTGATGCAACTGTTATCCTGTTCAAAAAGAAAGAAGACGGCTCGTTAATTATGCCTCCGGTTTTTTTGCAGGCTCCGGTTTATGTATTCCGCACAGCCGACGGCGCAGGTTATTATAAGGTACAGTTTACTCAGTATCAGAATGATAGCAGTGTAGCAGGACATGTTCGTTTCAATTTCGCTTTAATTACGCAATGAGAAAATACATCATCCTGATAATAGCCTTGCTGTTATTGACTTTAGCCGTTCTGTTCGTTTGGAACAGGACGGCTTCCGTAACAAAAATAGCTCTTGTTGATTTCCAGCCATTTCAACGGGCAAGTATTGTAAAAGCTAATGACGATGGATTTATCCGTTATGAAGAAGTTCCTGCGGAAAAATTCGGTAAACTGAAAAACTACGATTTTGTGCTGGGTTTCGGCATGGGAATGCGTATAACTGCCGAACAGAGGACACAGATACAGCAAGCGGCAGATAAGGGTATTCCGGTTTATATCCATGCGGCAACCAATCCTGATAACCGTATCTGCAATCTCGACAGCGCAGATCTTGCAGTAATAAAGAGCTATCTTGATAATGGCAACAAAAAGAATTATCGAAGCCTTGCACGGTATATTCGCAAAAATATTGACCGAAAAACGTTTTTCGTAAATGAGTGTGATTCAGTGATTGAAACGGCTTCGGACGTATTGTATCATTTAGACGAAACAGTTTCATTCAAAGATGTTTCGGCGTATGAAAATTATATGAAAGAAAATAATTTCCATATCGAAAATGCTCCCAAAATTGCTATTGTCGGCGGATTTAGCGATCCGTTCAGCGGCAACCGCGCAAATACCGACAGCCTGATTGTCAGCCTTGAACGCGCAGGAATGAATGTATATCCTGTTTATTCTGGTATGAAACGCCTGTCTTTCCTCAAAGAAATACAGCCGGATGCAGTTATTTACTTTGCGCACGGACGGTTGGCAATGGGACAAAACGATGCGGCAGTAGATTGGCTAAAAGAGCGTAATATCCCAATATTCTCGCCGCTTTCAATGCTGCAAACACAGGAAGAATGGCAGGAAAGCGCAATGGGCATGTTTGGCGGTTTTATGTCGCAAAGTATTGTAATGCCCGAACTTGATGGCGCTATTTATCCTTATGTGATTAATGATCAGGAAATAGATGAAGACGGCTTGTACATGTTTAAAGCTATTCCAGAACGCTTAAAAAGTTTTACGCAGATTGTAAGCAATTTTATTTATTTAAAGAAAAAAAATAATGCTGAAAAAAAAGTAGCAATATATTATTTCAAGGGACCAGGTCAATCTACGCTTGCAGCGCAGGGGCTGGAAACTGTCCAGTCGCTTTATAATTTTCTCAAAAGACTTAAAGCTGAAGGATATAATGTAGATAATCTGCCTGCCGACGTCAAAGCATTTGAAAAGATACTGATGACGCAAGGCTCTGTATTCAGTACTTATGCCGAAGGCGTATTCGACGATTTCCTCAAAAACGGACAGCCACTTCTTGTCGAAAAAAGCGAATACGAAGCATGGACGGCAAAATCGTTGCCCAAAGAATTGTATAACGATGTTGTAAATACGTATGGCGAAGCGCCCGGACAGTATATGTCTGTAAATAGAAACGGAAAATCCAGCCTTGCCGTTGCGAGGATACAGCTCGGCAATATAGCCCTGCTACCGCAACCGATGGCTGGCTTGGGAGGCGACGCTTTTGCTATTGTTCACGGTGCAAAGTCTGCTCCACCACATACATATATTGCAGCGTATCTTTGGTCGCAACATGCTTTTAAAGCCGACGCCATAATACATTTCGGCACGCACGGAAGTCTCGAATTTACTCCGCAAAAGCAGGTTGCTTTAAGCGATTACGACTGGGCAGACAGGTTAGTGGGCTGTATACCGCATTTCTATTATTACACTATCGGGAATATTGGCGAAAGTATGATGGCGAAACGCCGTTCATACGCTACAACTGTTTCTTATCTAACTCCTGCCTTTATGGAGACTGATATGCGATCGCAGTTCAGAACATTGCAAAACAAAGTTCAATATTATTACAAATCGGAAGGCAAAGAACAGGAAAAAGCGGCATTGGAAATAAAGAAAATTGCCGTTCAAATGGGATTACATCGCGATTTAAGATTGGACAGCGTAACGACAAAAGCCTTTTCAACCGAAGAAATAGAACGCCTCGAAAATTTCGCCGAAGAAATTGCTAATGAAAAGATGAACGGGCATTTATATACTTCCGGTATTCCTTACAGCGCGGAAAAAATTCGCTCGACGGTTTTGGCAATGAGTGCCGATCCGATTGCTTACAGTATCGCAAGTTTAGACAGACAAAATGGGCAAGTCAGTGAAAAACAAATAAATAACAAACCGTTTTTTACACAAAAATACTTGGAGCCTGCAAAGTCATTAGTCAATCAAATTCTAAATGGGAAACAGGTAAATGACGATCTGATTTGCACAGTCGCCCATATTAGCCTGAAAGATTTAGCAGAGGCAAAAGCAATAATTGCACCTCCGCGTCATGGAATGTCACCTAATAATGCAGATACGTTACGTACAACATCTCAGCATACTGCGTCTCCTCACGCAAAGCCACAACAAGGTGGCGGACGTCCATCATTCTCCAAAGAACAAAAATCTCGCGCACGCGCTATTGCGGAAATAGAGCGCACTGTAAAAAATGTTGTTGAATATAAAAAAGCGCTGGAAGAAAGTCCTGAACAGGAATTTAAGTCTCTGGTGAATGTGCTTGGCGGAGGATATGTTGCACCGTCTTCTGGCGGCGATGCTGTTGCCAATCCTGGCGCTGTGCCTACGGGTAGGAATCTTTATTCCATAAACGCAGAAGCTACACCATCGGAAGTAGCTTGGGACAAGGGAGTTGCGCTGGTTAACGCCACATTGGAACAATATCGCAGGCAACACGGCGATTATCCCAAGAAGGTCAGTTATACGTTTTGGAGCAGCGAATTTATAGAAAGCGAAGGAACGACTATTGCACAGGTATTGTATATGCTTGGCGTAGAACCTGTAAGAGACGCTTTCGGACGTGTATCTGATTTACAGTTAATACCTTCCGACATTTTGGGTCGCCCGCGTATTGATGTGGTTGTACAAACATCAGGACAATTCCGCGATTTGGCAGCGTCCCGACTTGCACTAATAAACCGCGCCGTAGAAATGGCGGCAGCAGCAAAAGACGACAAATTTGACAACCTCGTTTCGGCAAGCGTTGTAGAAACAGAACGGTTGCTGGTCGAACAGGGTATTTCGCCAAAAGAAGCCCGCGAACTTTCTTCCCAACGTATTTTCGGAGGTATAAACGGCATGTATGGAACTAATATTCAGAGCATGGTAACTGCTGGAGACAGATGGGAAAGCGAAAAGGAAATCGCCGATACCTACATTCATAATATGGGAGCAATATATAACGACGATAAATCATGGGGACAATATCACGATGGACTGCTTCGCGCGGCATTGCATAATACAGATGTAGTGGTTCAGCCACGACAAAGTAACACGTGGGGAGCATTAAGCCTCGACCATGTGTATGAATTTATGGGCGGTCTGAATCTCGCTGTGCGCGATGTAACAGGTAAAGATCCTGAAGCATATTTTGCTGATTATCGCAACCGTAACAATGTAAGGATGCAAGAATTGAAAGAAGCAATAGGCGTAGAAGCCCGCTCGACAGTATTCAATCCTGCGTATATCAAGGAAGTAATGAAAGGAAATGCTTCGAGCGCAGCTCAAATCACGGAAGTAGTTACTAATACTTATGGCTGGAACGTGATGAAACCCAAAGCGATAGACAATGAAATGTGGGATAAATTCTACGAGGTATATGTCAAAGACGAATACAATTTGGGAACGGAAACATTTTTTCGCCGTGAAAATCCGGAAGCATTGCAGGAAATCACTGCCGTGATGCTCGAAACAGCCCGCAAAGGAATGTGGAAAGCAACTGAACAGCAACTGTCCGACCTCGCCTTGCTGCATACGGAACTCGTAAAAGACTTTGGCTCTTCGGCTTCCGGATTTTCGGGAAGCAATGCGAAATTGCAGGATTTTATCGCGCAAAAAGTTGATAACCAATCGGCAAACGATTACCGGAAACAGTTGCAAAAGATGCAAACCGCAACCTCAACCGATGCAACAAATAAAGGCATGATACTGAAAAAGGAAGAAATAAATCCTCAGGATAACAGTGAAACCAATATGTTGAACGGTTTGGCTATTGTAATGACCGTATTTATTGCTTTTGTGATTTTGCTGATTATATTGAGGAAGAAAAGAAAATAACATGCAATCAATCCTTCAAATACTAATTCTTTTCATTCTGACAGGCAGCTTGCTGAAACTCAGCTTCTTGAAGTTTTGGCAAGCTGCCATATTCGGTTTACTCTATGCTGTTTTTATCGTAGTTACTTGCCAATGGGCAATTTTACAGTCGAAGACGCAATTGTCGGATTTTCTTAACAATACAAAAATCATGCAGGACGCCGCCGTGTTAATAACCTTTGAATCGGCGTTTTGCTTTGCTTTTTGTTTCTCCGGATTAAGCGAAATATACGGATTAAAGAAATGGCGCTGGCAGAAATTGCTTTTGCGCTGGTATCCGGGAATGTTGTCGTTTCCTGTTCTGTTTTATTTGCAAACGCAACTGATTTTCGCAATGCCGGGAATAAGTTTTACCGTTCTGTCATACACGTTTGCAATAAGTTTGCTTGTCATTTTACCTCTGTTAAGCTATATGCTAAAATATATCTGTCCGGAAAAAGAATTTCGCTTGGAGGTGTATTTTTTAGTTAATCTGTTTATATGTATTACCGGATTGATAACAACGGTAAATGGAAATGTAACTTATTCGGCAGTAAAAGAAACAATTAATATAAAAGCTGTACTCTTGTCGGCAGGATTATTTTTAATATTTTTCATTACAGGAATCCTGCTAAACAAAATGAAATCTAAATAATAATAAGTAATTGAATAAAATGGAAATAATATCTAAATCATTATTCTGGGTAGCAAACAGTCTGCTAATACCCGACATTATCATTCTTTTAATCCTCTTCGGACGGGCGTTGCTGCTCGTTGGCAGTTTCTACAATCAGTCAATGATGAAGCGTCGCAACGATAAACTGTTCAGCAAGACGATAAAAGAATTATCGCCGGAAAAAACAGGCGAATTAAAATCGTTGCTGCCCAAAAAAGACAATTCGCTGTTTGTGAAATATTTGCGCGAAATGCTGGCTTATAAAGAGGCAACTGTCACCGAAGCCTACGCTGAGTACCTTTTGTGCAACTTCGAAAACGAAGCCGACAAAGATTTGTCGCTCTCGAAAATGCTTGCAAAAATGGGACCTGTATTGGGACTTATTGGAACGCTTATAGCTATGAGTCCGGCATTAGTCGGATTATCTACCGGCGATATTTCGGGTATGGCATACAATATGCAAGTAGTATTTGCAACAACAGTTGTAGGGTTGACAGTAAGCGCTATAGGATTAGTGACGCTTCAATTCAAACAGCGCTGGTATGCCAAAGATATTTACAATCTGGAATATGTGGGGAAGGTAATTAAGAATTAGGAATTATGAGAAATAGTAAACGTTCCTGTAGATTTTTCAAGGAAGAAGATACCGATCCACTGAGTGTGGTAGTCAATCTTTTTGATGTGGCAATGGTTTTTGCTGTTGCTTTGATGGTATCTATGGTTATGCACCTGAATATGGGCGAGTTTTTCTCGAAGGAAGATTTTACTGTCGTAAAAAATCCAGGCAAAGAAAACATGGAAATCATTACCAAAGAAGGAAATAAGATTAATAAATATACGCCGTCCGAAGAACGCTCTTCAGACGGCAAAAAGGGAAAACG
>JAIRPX010000072.1 GCA_031256775.1 Dysgonamonadaceae bacterium | reverse complement strand
AAATTATAAAATCTATGAAAAAAAAATTCATGCAAACAGGAATGTTTTTTCTATTAGTCAGCCTGCTGCTGTTGACAGGCTCTTTTTCTGATTCCGATTTTATGGATTGGGATTATATTCCCGTATTTATGAAGCGCGCCGATTTGGAAAACTCAGTATCTTACCGGCAAACCGCCCGTGAAATTGAAAATTCGGGTAAAATCTATTACAAGCCGCCTTATATTTTTATGAATGAAAGATATAAAGGCGTTCATATTATTAACAATTCAGATCCATATCATCCGGTGAATGAAGGGTTTATCACTGCTCCGGGTTGTATCGACATGGCAGTAAAAGGTTCAATTATGTATTTGGATAATGCTGTGGATTTAGTGGCAATTGATCTGGATTCAAAGCAGGTAACTAAACGGATTAAGAATGTTTTTCCCGAATCTGTTTCTCCGAGCAATAAAGCGTATTATGGACATAACAGCGATGAGTATGTTATTGTGGGATGGACTGAAAATTTGAATAAAAAGTAAGATTATGAAACGATTGATTATTATGTTTTTTACTACATTCGCCGGAACTTTATTACTTTTTTCATGCTTCGACGGCGATTCTTCATCATCCGATGGAAGTAATTCCGGACAGGGCGGTTCTATGGCGCGTTTTACAATAGCAGGTAATTATATGTATTCTGTTGATAATAAAAACTTAAAGCTGTTTGACCTGTCAAATCCATCACAACCTGAATATCTTGACCGTAAAACTCAGCCATTAGGCTTTAATATTGAAACAATTTTCAGTATGGATACTCTGCTGTTCATTGGTTCTCAGGACGGTATGTATATATATGATATTACCCGCCCCGAATTTCCACAACAGTTATCGCAGATTTCTCATATTCGCAGTTGCGATCCGGTAGTAGCTTCAGGAAAGTATGCGTATGTGACTTTAAATTCCGAAAGTTCGTGGTGCGGCAATATCTCAAATGTTCTGGAAATTTACGACATATCCAATTTGCGCAGTCCGCAATTGATTAGTTCTGAAATCCTTAACTATCCCAAAGGCTTGGGTATCGACGGCAATCGCTTATTTGTATGCGACGCTATTCAGGGAATAAAAGTGTTTAATGTTGCCGATCCGTATCATCCTGTCTGGATTGACGATTTAACTCATATTAGCGAAGCCAACGGCATGAAAACCTACGATGTGATTCCTGCAAGCGGACTGCTTTTAACAGCTACCGATAAAGGACTCTATCAGTTTGATTATAAAGGAGATAAATTGAAGTTTGTAAGTAAGATAACCTTAAATAAATGACGCCATGAAAAATGCGAAACGGATTGTTTTAATATGCCAGCTGTTATTATCCGGCATATTCCTTTCTATGAATGCGCAAAATCCTGAAATTCATTTGCCCAGATGCGCCGTTTCTTTTGAGCCTCTGTATCTTCTAAACAGCGGATTGCGAGTGAATTTCGAATACCGTTCGACAGCAGAACACGCATTTGAATTAAGTCTTATTCCTTATTATGCTAAGGAAATTGATGAAGATACTCATGATGATCTCACAATTCATCATGTAAATGTAAACAGCGGTTTCAGGGAGTTTAATTCATTATCAGGTCTTGGAACAGGGTTAGGATACAAGTATTATTTTGCTTCACTTTTTTTTATAAATCCAAACATTTCTTATACACGGTATAATGTTAAATATGAAGGATGGGAATTTAAGCAATTTAAAGAAGACGGTCTGACGTATTACAGTTATGAACAAACGCTGATTAAGCAACCTTTCGACAAATTTACCGTTTGCATGACACTTGGAGGCAGAAGTTCTTACCGCCACGCTTTTTTTGTAGAGTATTATGCAGGTATTGGCTTGGCGCACAGTATTTATGACATCAATAAGAAAAAATATAATGAATCCATGTTTGGATATGGCTATAGCGGAATATATTTATCGACAGGCATAAAAATTGCGTTCAGCATCCAGTAATAAAAAATTATTTTAATGAAATTTATAGAGCAAATTGATAAATGGGACTGGCAGGAACTTCAATCCCGCATTTATACTCAAACAGCTGAAAATGTTGAGGTTGCTTTGACTAAGGAACGGCGTAATATCGACGATTTTATAGCATTGGTATCGCCTGCCGCCCAAAATTATCTCGAAACGATGGCTGCTTTGAGCCAAAAATATACGCAGCAGCGTTTTGGTAATACTGTCCAGCTTTATATTCCGCTTTATTTAACTAATTCATGTATAAATCATTGTATCTATTGTGGATTTAATCATAACAATAATATAAGGCGTATTATATTGAACGATGAGCAGATTTTACGGGAAGTTGAAGCCATAAAGAAAACCGGTGATTTCCAGCATATTCTACTTGTTACCGGCGAAAATCCGAAAGATGCCGGAATTGACTACATTGAAAATGCAATCCGACTGGTGAAACCGTATTTTTCGTCTATCTCAATAGAGGTGCAACCGTTGGGAGAATTGGAATACAAGCAATTGACGGAAGCAGGATTAAACGCAGTGTACTGTTACCAGGAAACGTATCGGAAAGAACGATATAAGATCTATCATCCTAAGGGAATGAAATCGAAATTCGACTGGCGTTTGGACGGATTCGATCGCATGGGAAAGGCTGGAGTGCATAAAATAGGATTGGGCATACTTATCGGTTTGGAAGACTGGCGTACTGATGCAACGATGATGGCTATGCACCTTCGTTATTTGCAAAAAACGTATTGGCAGACCAAATATTCAATTTCATTTCCACGTATGCGCCCACACGAGGGCAAATTTTTTCAACCTAATGTTGTGATGAGCGATAAAGATTTGGCGCAACTGATTTTTGCCTGCCGCATTTTCGATCATGATATTGAAATTGCTTTATCAACCCGCGAAGATACCGTCTTTCGCGATAATATGATTAGTTTGGGAGTAACGTCTTTGAGCGCAGGTTCTAAAACAGATCCTGGCGGTTATGCCGTTTATCGCAACGAGCTGGAACAGTTCGCTGTTAATGACGGGCGCTCGCCGGACGAAGTATTGTTTGCCGTGAGAAAACAGGGATATGAAGCCGTTTGGAAAGATTGGGATTTATGCTTGCAATAATAATAAACTGTATATCAAGTTAATAAAATAATATGAAAAGAATTGGCTTACTATCCGACACTCATGCTTTCTGGGACGAAAAATTCGCTAACTATTTTGCTTCCTGCGATGAAATATGGCACGCAGGAGACATTGGCAGTGAAGATGTGCTGAATAAACTGGAAGCCCTGAAACCTGTTAGAGCCGTTCACGGCAATATTGATGATCATCTTATACGCATGAGATGTTCGCGAGTGTTAAGGTTTACGATAGAAGAAGTAACTGTGTTGTTGACACATATAGGTGGCTATCCAGGCAACTACAAGCCGGAAATACGTCAGGAAATATACAATGATACGCCCAAACTTTTTGTTTGTGGTCATTCTCATATCCTGAAAGTCCAGTACGACAAGAACTTACAAATGTTGTGTCTAAATCCGGGCGCGGCGGGAATGTCCGGATTTCAGAGTGTACGGACAATTATGCGCTTTGCAATTGATGGAAAAGATATTAAAAATATGGACGTTATTGAATTGGCATAAACCGCATATTTCCTTCGATGGCAAAACAGATTTCCAAAAAACTTAGCAGGCGTTGACTTCTTCCAGAATTTTCACTGCTTTTTCTACAGAATCAATTCCCTGTACAGTCACCAGACGCCGGTTATTTTTCTCAGCTAATTGTGTACGCTTATAATTTTTTTGGACAAACTTCAATAGCTTATCAAATGCCTCGCTTTGATAATATGCTGAATCGGACTGCGAAATCAGGAAAATTGTCATTTTACCGACTTTCAGTACGATTTTTTCAATTCCAAGTTTCCGCGACAAACGTCGCAAATGTACAATCCGTATCAGTTCCTCACCTTTTTCGGGAATCATTCCAAACCTGTCCTTTAATTTCACGCGGAACTTTTCAATATCGCGTTCATCTTCCATAGCATCCAGTTCGCGATAAAGCAGGATTCGTTCAGAATCGTTTGGAATGTACGACGCTGGAAAATGAACTTCCAAATCGCTTTCAACATTTGTTTCATTAACATATTTTTCGCCGGTATCTATGTCGTTTTCATTTTTATACAGATCTGAAAATTCTTCATTTTTTAATTCGAGGATTGCTTCGTTAAGGATTTTTTGATAAGTCTCGTATCCCAAATCGGCAATAAATCCGCTCTGTTCAGCGCCCAGCATATTACCGGCTCCGCGAATATCCAAATCCTGCATTGCCACATGAATACCGCTTCCCAGCTCGGAAAAGTTTTCTATTGCCTGCAACCGGCGACGCGATTCGGGACTCAACAAGTGAAGCGGCGGCGCAAGCAAATAGCAGAAAGCCTTGCGGTTACTGCGTCCGACACGTCCGCGCAATTGATGCAAGTCGCTCAATCCGAAGTTATGAGCGTTGTTAACTATAATCGTATTTGCATTTGGTATATCAATTCCATTTTCGACAATAGTTGTGGCAATCAGCACATCGTATTCGTAATTGGCAAAACCTGTTATGATTTCTTCCAGTTTGGTTGGCTCCATTTGCCCGTGACCGACAGCAATTCTTGCGTCAGGTATTTCACGACTAATTATGCCTTCAAGTTCTTTCAGGCTGGAAACGCGATTGTTGATAATGAAAATCTGACCATTCCTGCTCATTTCAAAGTTAACAGCTTCGCGAATAATGTCGTTTCCAAATTGATGTACCTCTGTTTGAATAGGATAGCGATTGGGTGGAGGCGTTGAAATATTCGACAGATCGCGAGCGCCCATCAAACTGAACTGCAATGTGCGCGGGATAGGCGTTGCCGTAAGCGTAAGCGTATCGACATTAATTTTCAACTGCTTCAATTTTTCTTTCACGCTCACGCCGAATTTTTGTTCCTCGTCAATAATCAGTAGTCCTAAATCTTTGAATAATACATCTTTGGCTATAAGCCTGTGCGTACCGATGATAATATCTATTTTACCGTTTTTAAGATTTTCGAGGATCTCCTTGACCTGTTTGGCAGTTCGCGCTCTCGAAAGATAATTTACCGTAACAGGCAGATCTGCCAGACGTTCCTTAAATGTTTGGAAATGCTGGTAAGCCAATAAAGTCGTGGGAACAAGCACAGCAGTCTGTTTTCCGTCAACAGCAGCTTTAAAGGCAGCTCTGATAGCAACTTCCGTTTTTCCAAAGCCAACGTCGCCGCAAACTAAGCGATCCATTGGGCGGGAGCTTTCCATATCCTGCTTTACGTCGTTTGTGGCTTTCTGCTGATCGGGTGTATCTTCGTAGATAAACGAGGCTTCCAGCTCTTTTTGCAGATACGTGTCGGGCGAAAAAGCAAATCCTTTCTCATCCCTGCGCTTGGAATAAAGTATAATCAGCTCTTTAGCAATATCTTTGACTTTCTTCTTGGTCTTTTCTTTCAGATTTTCCCAAGCGCCAGATCCCAGTTTGTTCAGGCGTGGAGGCTCGTTGTCTTTCCCCTTGTATTTCGATATTTTATGAAGTGAATGAATACTTACAAAAATAATATCTTCGTTCAGGAAAGTTAATTTAACGACTTCCTGCATTTTTCCATTGATTTCGACGCGAAATAATCCGCCGAATTTTCCTACGCCATGATCGATATGTACAACATAATCGCCCTGCTGAAACTGCTGCAATTCTTTCAGCGAAAATGCAACTTTTCCGGAACGTGCAAGTTCCGATTTCAGGCTGTATTTGTGGAAACGGTCAAACAGCTGGTGATCCGTAAACAGGCATACATGTATGGTTTTATCAATAAATCCTTCATGAATAGTTTGAAGAAGCGGCGTAAAAGCGATATTGTCGTTCCGTTCTTCAAAAATAGAACGAATCCGAGTGATTTGTTTCTCGTTATCACTCAGAATATGAATCTGATAACCCTCATCCTGTATTGCTTTCAAAGAACTGGCAACAAGATCGAAGTTTTTGTGGTATGAAATTTGTCGCTCGGTAGAAAAAACAATCTTCTCTCCGATAATGCTGTCTGTGTATGGCGACGAAAGCAAAATTTTACCGTAATTGCCTGTTAATTCTCTGATTACAGACGCATTAGTTAATAAGAGTCGTATTTCATCAATAGATTGAAACGTTTCCTCATTTGTAATTACAGGTTCTTCTTCCCAAATGCCTGCAATCCTTTCGTATAACCACTTTTCATTCTGAAAAACCAGCGTGGTATTTTCATCAAGATATGAAAAAAGTGTGGTATCGCAATCACCGGATTTCCCTGATACAATGGAGATTGACTGCAATTTCTCTATCGACAACTGTGATTCCACGTCGAAAATGCGCAAACTGTCTACCTCGTCGCCGAAAAAATCAATGCGAAAAGGATATTCGCTTGAAAAAGAAAAAATATCCACAATAGAACCGCGAACAGCATATTGTCCAGGTTCGTAGACATAATCGG
Source organism: Dysgonamonadaceae bacterium (assembly GCA_031256775.1). Classification (GTDB taxonomy): domain Bacteria; phylum Bacteroidota; class Bacteroidia; order Bacteroidales; family Azobacteroidaceae; genus Azobacteroides. The sequence continues at coordinate 40,906 of JAIRPX010000072.1, read as the reverse complement.
TTCGTTTAAATCCGTAGGATTCCAGGATTTCTTCAACAAATAAATGGTCTATTTTTTCAGACTGGTTAATAATCAGCGTATTATTTTGAAGAGAGCGTCCGGAAATCACCTTTTCAGCTAATGCTTCGGGATAAGTTATTATCAAATAAGGATTGCTGTTAATATTCAGACAGCCAAGTGTTTCTGTACGCAAAATCTCGTTGGCGGGATCTTTTTGCCCGTAACGAATATTTCGCCTGAAACCGGAAGGGAAAAACAGTGTACGCTCTTCCCCCAATACCTGGCAGCAATCGTGGTAAAAATATCCAGCCTCCTCCAAATCGTTCATAACACAAAGAAAATGACCTCTTTGCGATTCCGCAAAAATTGCAGAACACGCAATGCTTTTTGCCGAACCGGTTAACCCTTCCAGGAAAAGGTTCACTTTGGGTTGTTTCAACAAAGTTAAAGTTGCTTTTACGCAGGGATGCGCAGCATATAAATTAAGTAAAACAGAATTTTTCAAGTTACTGTAGCTGTATCTTTTTATTATTCATTATCAGGTACAAAGGTAGGGTATTTTTTTGAAACGACATTAAATAATAGTTTTATTTTTCATAATAACCAAATATGGAGTATTCCTGATGCTGCTTGTGAAAATTGAATAATCGTATTATCTTTGTGCCGCAATAAATAAAAAAAACTATTGTACAATTTATATGAAGAAATTTTTATTAATGTTGACGTCGGGCATTATTTTATGTTCGTGTTCATCTCCCAAAAATCTTTTGAAAAGTTTGTCAAATCACAGGTTCTCACTTGATTATCCATATAACAGCGAGATTATTGATTGCGACCAGAAAGTTAAAATCGCTATCGGGGCAGCCAAATTTGATTCATTCAGCGCGCTTACTAACGTAAGTAAAGTTAAAAGGTCGGCTTATCCATTTATTTTTATTAATACGTTTTCGGAAGAATTTTGGATAAATCTTGGTCAAAGTTCATTGGAAGAATCGTTTTCCGATTTTTTTGTAACTTCTTTTTTTAGAGAGAGCAGACGTACCGGATGTTATGAAATTGTTGATAATCCGAAAGATGCAGACTATGTAGTTGATTTTATTCTCAAAGATGTTAAAACCGAATCTGTTTATAAAATACACGATCTGGTTATTTTTCTTGGATGTTATTATTTAACAAATCATCGGGAATCCGGATCAAAGGCAAATACAAGCATGGAAATTCAGCTCAGACTTATCGGGGAATCAGGACGATGGGAAAAAACTTACATGCTTGAAAAGGAAATGCCCTTATATGGAAATAATTATCACGATATCGACGGTTTGCGCTATAATTTCATGGAAAATATGGCAGAATCTCTATCAATAACTACGCAAGAGTGTATTGAGATGATTATCAAAGATATAAATTTAAATATCCTGTATAAAAAAGCAGAATAAATCATATATGATAGTTTTTTAATTCTTTCCTCAGTTCCTTAGATTTTCCATCCGTACAGCTATTCAGGAGATTCCAGAAAGCTGGACTGTGATTCATCTGAACAGTATGACAAAGTTCATGCAGAAGAACATATTCTATCAAATGCGCAGGTAAAAGCGCCAGAAACAGGGAAAGATTAATAACTTTTTTGGAAGAGCATGATCCCCATCGGGTTTTGCTTTTTCTTATTTTAACAGAATTGTAGTGAAAACCATGTTTTTTAGCCAGTCGAGCCAGCTCGTCGGGAAGGATTGCCTGTGCCTGTTTTCGCAATTCCGGTTCGTTGTACTGCACATTTTTTTCACGACTGAAAGATTCGCTTTTCGTTCTTATTTCTTCCTTTTTTTTTATTATTAAGTCTCTGTTTTTTCTGAAAAAAGATTCAGCTTCCTTATAACTGCCCCTGTTTGGGATAGTTACTGTTATTGCTTCTGTTTTGATGCGAATGATATATTTTCGAGCGCGAATGTTTTTCCTGAAAAAAATATCGCCTAACATCGGATCAAACAATTTATTGCATGGATTTGCCATCTGTTAAGATATATTCTGTTTGTTCTGGAATTATTTTGTTTTGTAATTATTTGGATACAGTTTCCTTATTAAATCCTGGCGGTTCAGCCGATTAAGAGAGCTGATAATTCCCTGTTTGTAGTTTTTATCGTACCAGAAAAAATACTGACGCTGCCTTAATTTTTCCTGCCGGTTTTTAGCCGTAAAAACAGGTTTAAGAGTATAGGGATGTATGCCGGAATAGTATATTTCTGTTGATAGGGTCATTGGCGTTGGCGTGAAGTCCTGTATCTGTTCCAGGTGAAAATCCAGTTCTTTGGATACAATGGCAAGTTCTGCCATATCCAATTCTGTACAAGCCGGATGCGAGCTGATAAAATATGGAATCAGCTGCTGTTTTAAATTTTCTTTACGATTAATTTTATCGAATATTTTTTTGAAATGGTAAAAAGCGGAAAAATCAGGCTTGCGGATACAGTCAAGCGTCTGTCGAGAAACGTGTTCCGGCGCAACTTTCAATCTACCCGAAACATGATTTCTTATCAACTCTTGAGTATAATCGCGAGCAGCTTTGCTATATTCCTCATTTTCAAAGGAAGATACCAGCAAATCGTAACGGACGCCGCTACCGATAAACGATTTTTTTATTCCGGGAATCCGATCCACCTCCCTGTACAGTTCCAGTAGCGGACGGTGATCTACATTCAGATTTTTACAGATGACAGGGAAAATACAGGACGGCGTTTTACATTTTTCACAAATACTCCTGTTTTTTCCAGCCATACCGTACATATTTGCCGATGGTCCTCCCAAATCGCTTATATACCCTTTGAAATCAGGCATTTTTGTAATAGCTTTAACTTCTTTCAGTATAGATTCTTTCGATCGTGAAGCAATAAATTTTCCCTGATGCGCCGAAATAGTACAGAAAGCGCATCCGCCGAAACATCCCCGATGAATATTCACAGAATGGCGAATCATTTCATAAGCAGGAATCCTTTTGTCCCTGTATTTGGGATGCGGCGTCCGCGTATATGGTAAATCGCAGAAAGCATCAATTTCTTCAGTTGTCATTGGAGGATAAGCAGGATTAACGACAACATAAAGACTGTCTGTTTTCTGTATCAAACGGTTGGCTTTCATCTTATTGGATTCTTCTTCTATATGCCTGAAATTTTCAGCCTGTTTGCGTTTATCCTTTAAACAGGATTCATAGTCGTTCAGAACGATGTCGCCGCTTTCTTTTCCGTATTCCTTTTTTAGAGAAACAGTTTGAGGAAAATCCATAGAACGAAGAACGGAAAGCGGAGAACATGTTTCATCCCGCATTGCGGAAACAATTGCAGACAAAGGCTTTTCGCCCTGACCGTAAACCAGAAGATCGGCTTCGGAAGGAATTAAAATGCAGGGCAGCAACTTATCTTGCCAGTAATCGTAGTGCGAAAGCCTTCGCAAGGAAGCTTCAATTCCGCCAATAATAACAGGAACGTCGGGAAAAAGCTTTTTCAGAATCTGAGAATAAACAACGGTTGGATAGTCCGGACGCATATCTACGCGAGCGTCAGGCGTATAGGCGTCTTCTGAGCGGAGACGCAAGTTAGCCGTATATTTGTTAACCATCGAATCCATTGCTCCCGCCGAAACAGCAAAAAAAAGTCGCGGTTTGCCCAATTTTTTGAAATCGCGCAAATCGTCGCGCCAGTTAGGTTGGGGAACAATAGCAACTCTTAATCCCATAGCTTCCATAGTCCTGCCAATTACGGCAGCTCCGAAAGCCGGATGATCAACGTATGCGTCGCCTGAAAAAAGGATAACATCTACATATTCCCATCCGCGCATTTCAACCTCTTTTCGAGTAGTTGGCAGCCACGCGAGTTCAATAGGATTCCTTTTCGCTTGGGAAGTCACCGTTTTTTACATCTTTTATATAATGTTCAACTGCATCCATTATGACTGAGTATAAATCGGCATAGCGGCGAAGAAATCTTGGTGAAAAATTTTTGTTAATACCAAGCATGTCGTGCATAACAAGCACCTGCCCATCGGCATAAGGACCGGCTCCAATACTGATTGTCGGTATCGTTAATTTTTCGGAAACTTCTTTGGCTAACGAAGCAGGAATCTTTTCCAGAACGATTCCGAAACAGCCTAATTTTTCCAGCAGACAGGCGTCTTCAATAAGTTTTTGGGCTTCGGATTCTTCTCTTGCCCTAACTGCATAAGTTCCAAACTTGTTGATTGACTGAGGAGTAAGACCTAAATGTCCCATGATGGGGATGCCTGCGGAAAGAATACGTTCGACAGATTCACTTATTTCTCTACCGCCTTCAACCTTAATAGCGTCGGCGCCGGTTTCCTTCATCATCCGAATAGCCGAACATAATGCTTCTTTTGAATTTCCTTGATAAGAGCCAAAAGGTAAATCTGCACAAAGCAAAGCTCTTTTAACAGCTTTCCTTACCGATTGGGCATACCAAATCATCTGATCCAGTGTAATTGGAAGAGTTGTCGTATATCCTGCCATTACATTGGAGGCAGAATCGCCGACTAATATCACATCAATTCCCGCCTTATCGAAAATCGAAGCCATTGAATAATCATAAGCTGTAAGCATGGAGATTTTTTCGCCACGACGCTTCATTTCAATCAGGCGCTGAGTTGTTACTTTGCGATTATCTTCTGTGTAAGTTGACATAACTTTTTATTAGCCTGCAAAGATAACAATATTTATCCTGCATAAAATATATTTGTATAAAAAATATGTATATCATGCTTTTTTATAAAATTATGAATTATGAATTATGAATTAGCTGGCGCAGCTTTTGCGCTTGTTTTTAAGTTATTATACGAGTAAACTAGTAGACAAGTAAATGAGAGGACGAGTAGACAAGTAAACGAGTAGACAAGAGGGCGAGTAGACAAGTAAACGAGTTGAGAGTAGAGGAGTAAACGAATAGAGACGCGATTAATCGCGTCTCTACTAATTTAACCCATATTGCATCTATTTGCTTACTGGACGATACGCAGGTGGTCTTTGATTTTATTTCAGTTCTTTGATTCTGATGTTTTTGAACATCACGTGCGACCCGTGTCCAAGAAAGCCTATATGTCCTTTCTTATTAAATAGTCCAGGATGTTTTTGCTTGTCGGGCGTCCCGTTTTTAACAGCGTCCCGGATGTTGCCGTTTAGAATAACCGTTCCGTTCAATGTAATCTTGATATTGTCGCCATTGGCAATCACTTCCTGATAATTCCATTCGCCGGTTGGTTTTAAAAAGCCGCGCTTAGCTGGAATAATTCCATATACGGAACCGTGATACTGATATGGTGCAAGATCTTTATATACAGGAGCTTCGCTGTCTAATATCTGCAATTCCATTCCCATATAGGCGGCGTCGCCTTCCAGCGGCGTTCTGATACCTAAGCCATTATTGGCTTCGGGAGTCAGCTTGAACTCAAAGCGGAATACAAAATTATCATATTCGCTTACCGTATATAAATTGCCTCCATGACTTTCGCTTGGGTGCATGGAAATACATCCGTCTTCCAGAATATAATCGACCGTATTTCCCGTCCACTCGTGCATGTTAGTTCCGTCAAACAAGATTTTGTAGCCTTCCTTTTTTTCTTCTGCCGATAATTCAAAAGTTTTTGGACGTTCCAGCGCTTTCACGTAAATGTTTCTGTAATAAACTTTACTTCCATGTGCTTGAAGTTCAATCTGTTCAAAAGGAGATACAGGTTGCGATGCGTCCCAGTAGTTTTCAAGGATAATGTTATCTACTACTAATTGACCGTTAAAAATAACCGTTACCCTGTCGCCTGTCATTTTTATATAAAAATTATTCCATTCTCCAAGCTGATTATCAGCAACTTTGAGCGGTATGGAAGGATTTTTTTTGTTGTTATATAAACCTCCTGAGCCAACTTGTGCGCCAACGTCTGTTCGTGCCGTATTCCAAATCTGCACCTGAGGCGTTCCTCGCAAATAAATGCCGGCGTCGGCTTCCGCACTCGGTTCTAATTTCCAGTCGATATACATTTCAAAATCGCCGTATTGTTTATCCGTACAGATATTGTCGTATCCTGTCCCGTCAAATATCAGCAATCCGTTTTCAACTTTCCAGTCCTTGCGCATTTGTTCGTCGGCTTTCGTTTGTTCTTTAGCCAATTCCTCCGGTTTCATTTTCGCACGGACGAGCGGATTTTTCACCAGACCTTTCCATCCTGTCAAATCCTTTCCATTGAAGACAGATATAAAACCTTCTTCCTGAGGCATTTTGTCCAAATGTTTACGAATAGCTTCGCGCTGGTATTCTGCATCAGGATTATTCAATATTTTAGCTGTTTTTACGAGAAGATCTCTAACATTTTTTCCTTTGCAGTTTGCATTATTTAATGCAATATTCATCACGGCATTGGCTGCAGACTGTTGCAACGCAGGCTGATTCAAATATTCGCCAGCCAGCAAAAGTCCTATTAATGAGCCGGTTTGCCCGATATGTTTCAATATTTCATTCTTTAATTCGTCTGTTTTAGCCAATTCGAGCGCATTTGTTAAAAACAGCCGACGATTTTCCCCGGATATTTCAGGGTTTGAAACTAACTGAACATAACGTTCCAAAGCGCGCTTAGAATAGGCGGAAGCATTGCCGTCTTTGCTTATTTCCAGCAATTCGCCAGCAATTTCAAACCCCTGCAAGCTCAACAATGCCTGAAAAGCAGCTTCCTTATCTGTTGCATCTCCTGTTTTAAAACGTTCAACAAGAAAATTAAGCGTTTTACTGTTGTCCTGCGAAGCTAAAACATTATAGAAAAGTTTCCATTTATCCTTTGGGGTTTTATTTATTTGATTCAGAACTATTTCTGACTGTTTTTCTACGGGAATATTTTTCAGGGCGGCAATCAGAGCTTTCTGAACCGGAAGAACATTTTCAGGTTTAGCCTGCAATAAAAGTTTATACAAAAACTCCGTATCTTTTTCGCCAACAACATCTTTCAAAGCAACATAAGCAGCCGACTTAACTTCGGGAGAAGAGCTGTCTATATATTTGAAAGCGATGGAAGCCTGCTTGTCCGATTTCCTGCTTGCCAGCAATTCCAGTATGGCTATTTTTCCTTTATCCGAAGCAGTATCCATTAGAGGCGCAATAGCGGGAGCAATATTTCCCTTCGTAAAAAGCAGAGTTTTTTTTGCTAACGCAATATCCTGTTCGTCTTGAGAAATTAAAAGCTTGGCTAAAGCGGCAATATCTTTTTCGTTTCCTGATTTTGCCAGTAATGCAGCTGCAAGTGTTTTTACGTCTAACTGTTTATCAGCCAGTTGTTCGGCAAATATTTTCCCATAAGAAGAATCAAGATTGCCTTTTGTGTTTGGATTATCATAAATACTTACAAACCAGTTTAGTATATCCAACTTCAATTCTTTATCCGCTTTTTTCAGGTAACCGGCTATTTCCCTGCACAGAGGTTCATTAAGATAATCTAACGCATAATTTAGTGCAGCATTTCTGTAATCTTTGCTTTTGTCTTTCAAGGCATTACGCAATAGAGCGGGAACTTTGGACGGATTTGCCGCCATCTGTATTTGCAGAGCCGCTTCCCTTATTTGAATCTGATTATTCTTTTCCGCATTTTTCGACAGGGCAATCGCCGCCTTTTCTGCTACGTCGCTATCACCCTGTTCTACAACACGTTTAATAAGAGAAACATAAGCGTTCACAGCTCCTGTTTTTTCCGGCGTATAATGCACTTTTTCGGCGGCATTTGCCAGCTCCGGCAAAGACGCTTTCGAACCAACGCGACTTAAAGCATTTATTATTGCAGATTTAAGGTTTTCGTCGTCGGTTTTCAACAGTTCTTTCAGAGGTTTTTCAGCCTCTGTAAACTGCATTTCGGCAATAGACAAAACGACATTTTCCTTCAAACGATTGGATTTCAATGTATTTAACGCATCCAATAGTGCCTTTCCCGACTTGGGACTGTTTATGGAAGTCAAAGCTGCAGCAGCAGGCTTGCATAAAAAATCGTCATTCAGGTAAGAAGACAGTTTGGCTACAGCTTCGTCTTTTCCGGCTATTCCTAACTGACTGATAACAAATGCTTTTGTATTTACGTCTTTTATTATGTCTAATAAATTCAAAAAAGCATTAACAATAATAACACGCTCTTTTTCCAATCCTTGAGCAGAAACATAATGAGTTAAACCGCTCAAAACATACTCAATTTTGACTTTATTCCCTTCATCAGGACTTTCCAACATTTTTGTCAACTGAATAAATCCCGTTTCTCCAGTAGAAATCAGTTCTTTCTGTTGCTGAATAAATTGTTGTTCATTTTGAGCAGGGATTTGAGCCAGCACATCTGCAATAATCGTTTTTGCAGTACGATTGTCCGGCTGTTGGGCAAGGATTATTCCTGTTGAGAGTAGTGCAATATATAATATTGAAAAAATTTTCTTCATTTTTTATTCTGTATTAAGTGTTTAAATAATCCAGGGAGAACGCATCGGCTGATCCAGCAAACGATTTGCCGCGTCATCGTTAATAAATTCTAATTTAACAGGATCAAAATGCAAAGTACGGTTCAAGCGTAGCGCCACAACCCCCATATTAACGATAGTAGCTGAACGAAATCCGTTCTGTTCGTTCAAAGCAAACGGTTTTCTGGTTTTCACGCTTTCCAGGAAGTCACCGATTTGAGGTTCAGGTTCGGGAAAATCGGCAAGTTTCTTTTCCCAGTCTGGAATATCGCATACAAAATTCTTATACACATTCCCCTTACTTCCTGCAATATATGGAGTATTGGGAGTTCCGTAATCGCCACCCCAGAGAACGATCTGGCAACCGTCGTCGTAGGTATAAGTAATTGAGCGCCAGACGCCGATAGCATCAGGATGCTGCTGAGGTGCGTCAACTTCCACTTTTACAGGACTGGTATGATCCTTGCCCAGAATATACTGTACCGGATCAATATAATGCTGTCCCATATCGCCCAAGCCGCCACCGTCGTAATCCCAGTATCCGCGAAAAGTGCTATGCACGCGATGTGAATTGTAGGGTTTATAAGGCGCAGGTCCTAACCAGAAATCATAATCTAATTCTGCTGGAACAGGTTCAGGATCAAGGTGTTCTTTGCCAATCCAGTAGAATTTCCAGTCGAATCCTGTGTGTTTGCTGATGGTTACTTTTAACGGCGAGCCAAGCAATCCGCTCTGTACCAGTTTTTTCAAAGGTTTAACCGGACTTCCGAGACCGTAAAAATTATCCTTAAAGCGAAACCATGTATTCAGGCGGAACATACGTCCGTTTTGTTTTATGGCTTCCATCACACGTTTACCCTCGCCGATGGTGCGCGTCATAGGTTTTTCACACCAGACATCTTTGCCTGCTTTAGCCGCTTCTACCGACATAATCCCGTGCCAGTGAGGTGGAGTGGCAATATGCACAATATCAACGTTTTTGTCTAAAATCAAATCGCGGAAATCATGATAAGCCGCAATTTTGTCGGAAACTAATTTTTTCCCTAACTCCAAGTGATTTTTGTCAACATCACAAACAGCCACAAGGCGGGTTGAGGCGTAGTCAACATGACCACGCCCCATATTCCCCACTCCGATAATTCCTTTCGTCAACTGATCGCTTGGGGCAATATAGCCTTTACCAAGCACATGACGGGGAATAATCGTCAGAGCTGCAACACATCCCAATGTTTTTAAAAATTCTCTTCGGTTTGTATGCATACTTTTACAATTTAATTATTATTATTTTACAATCCATTTGCAAACTTCCGTATTTCCTGCAACAGTTTTTACTTTAACAAGCAGAACGCCGTGCAGTCCGGCTACGGATATTTCCGCCCGTTTTGAAACTGCCAGCCTCTGACCTGTTGCAGAATATATTTCCATAGATGCAACGTCAACGCCTGTTACTTTAAGAACATCACCCCATTGAGAAACAACTGCTTGCCTGTTTGAGCTGTCAGGATTCTTTATTAAAACGGGGTCTTCTATTATCGTTATATCTTTCAAACGGTAAGCGCCTATCCCCCTGTTTTGAGCCATCAGATATACTACCGGTTTTCCATCTTCTTCCTTGTCTATTACAATTCCTCCGGCAGCTTCAATGCTTTCCGGTACGTCATAATAATAGTTGTCGCCGTCATTAAAAAAGAAATAGGATTTATAGGCATAGCTGTTTGTATTGGCAATTATTTCGCAGCCATTGCCGGAAAGATTATCAACCGGACTTTTGTATATTTCCGCTTTCCCCGACTGATATTCAAAATAGGCGGCATACCTGTTAGACTGTGCATCAATACCGATGTATCTTCCGTTGTTAGCTCTTTCGGGAAGCAGATCTTTATTAACTTCAGATTTCACATTTCCCTGTAAATCAACATGACGCAAGGGGAAGAATGTATCGTCCCAAAGGAAAGTACCGTTTTTCAGCGCCGAAACGCAAAGATTCTGAAACCATGTTCTGTTTCCCGATTTGCTGCTGCCCGCATTGAAAGCAACAACCAAAGGATCGCTATCGTCAAATATAAGATCGCCCTCCTGTTTCATGGAGAAAACATATACTTTCGCCTGCACGGTTCCGGCAGCATCATCGCCTGTGAATGTATTATCCGTTACATAAAGGCGAGCTGTTCCGTCCCTGAATTTGCCGATGACGCTTATTTTTCCGTAATCGCCCAGATTTACTCCTGCGGGAACTGTGTAGGAAAGCGCCAGAATCGGATCTGCCGTTGATGATTCATAAGCATAAATATTGAACTTTTTCCCCTCCGAAGCTGCATTGGCAACCAACAGTACGTCATCTTCCGTAGTTGCTGCCGACCATATACGCTGGCTTCCCTGATCCAGAATTGCATCTTCGGGCAATTTCAATTTCAGGTTTTCATCATTTGAATTTTTGATGACTTCGCCTGTAAGTGCGTCAATGGCGTAAATACCGAATTGTCCGGAATATTCAGAGGTCAGGGCATTAATCACATACAAAATCTTTTTTCCATCGTGATTTGCCAGGGCAATATCGCGCGTCACATAAGGAGGCTTATTATCACTGTAAGCTCCCGACCACAAAAAATCGTGCAACCGTGCATATTCGGAATCAATAGTGGGCTGTTCCCATACAATTTCAATATTATTGCTCATGTCATACTGCGTAACGGGCATCAATTTATAAGCTCCAATGCCTTGATTAGTGCAAAGTACAAACAAAGTAGGAACAGGCGTAGATAGATCCAGAGCCAGGTCGCCGGTGCCGTTATCATTTGGATAGCTGCTATTATCAGCCATTCTTGCGCTGTATCCTATTCTCACGCAATCAAAAACGTTGCCGTTTATAACCTTGATAATCTCAGCGCGTTGATGATCTGATCTGCAATAGGCAAGATATTCCACATTTCCTGTTTTGCAGATGTATTTGACAGAAGCATCCTCTGCGCCAACAATTCCTCCGGAAGTATAAGCCTGTATTTCACCGTTTGCATTGATATAGTAAATCAGATTACCTTGCGACGACCAGAAATATGAGCCGTCGGCAAGCACGGATACTGATGCGTAGCGGCATCCCGCAAGATTATTGATCGGCACGTCGATTAAAGTCGGCGTTTCGTTGAATTTGAATCCTCCGTTTCCGTCGGGAATCATGGAAAATACATAAATGGTAGGATGCAAACCTGGATTGTTTGCCGATGTTTGCAGGTCAAAATTAGGAAAATACAGTTTGGCTGTTCCATCAGACATGCTTCCCGTCACGGTCATCTTGTCGCCTATGCGGGTATTGGTATTTGTCGCCTGAGTAAGGTTATCCGACATTACGACAATATTATCAACATTGATCAGTAGCCGCGCTTCGCTTTCGTCTGTATCCCAGGTATATACCCTGAATATTCTCTGCACATCGCCCGACAGGTTGGAAGACATCGAACATGCAATCAGGATATTGTCGTCGGTAATGCCTGCCGCGCTCAAAACGAAATGACCGCCCTGAACCACAAGCTCATCATAAAGTAGAACATCATCAGGATTATAATCTCCTGTTTCTGCATTGATTACATGAATATTCGGCGCATCCAGCCGAGATACTGCATATAATTTTTTCTGCCCGCCCCGAATACCGAATGTAATATTCCGGGTTACATGTTGCCCCATGAAAGGGAAATTTTGAGCTTCCTTCTTTTCCCAAACGGGTTTTGCTCCGAAAAATCCAGGCTCTGCCAGCATGGTTACTGAAAGAAGTACAAAGAATGTTACAAAAAAAGATAAACGTTTCATAAAATTTAAATATTAAATTATCAATAATACTATTTAGCTGTTAGTTTTCAGTTGTACACTCTGCACGGCATGGTTTTGTGCATCGTCATTGCTTCAGGCGAAGCCTGAAGCAATCCTGCAATTTATTTATTTACAACAGGATTGCTTCGCTAACGCTCGCAATGACGTTGCACAAAATTAAACCGTGTAAAGTATAGCTATTATTCATATCCCGATACGGTTAGTTCGCTGAGAGTGATTACATATTTTCCCTGAACAAGTTCGCTGAACCCTTCGGTCATGACTATCTTTAAGTTGCGGGCTACGGTTGGCGCTATGTTCACGTACTGAACAGTATCGGCGCGGTTGCTCCACACAAAATCGGAACCCTGCAATTTTGTCCAGTCAGTTTCTTCCGTGCTGTATTCAAAATAGCCGACTTTAAGATTCCTGTTGCCGGAATTTCCCGTTCTCTGGTTTATTTTAATCTGGCAAATTGATTTGTTGCTTAACATGTCGAAACTGATAAAATAAGGCTCTTCCGCCAGCGGTTTCATTAAAGCAGCATCAGTTTGCGATCGCCAGAAGGTGGCGGTATTTCCATCAATAATATTTTCGGGGAGATACGTGTTATCGCATGAATTGTAGCCGGTTATATTCCATCCTGTTTTCTCAAATTCTTTCACGGTATATGAAAAATGGAGCATCTGAACAGCCGTCAGCGGATGAATTTTGTATGCAGATACTTCGGAAATGCGTAACGGCAAAACATATTCGTCAAGATTGGGCGCGCCCATGCTGTTCACCAATTTATTCCGCAGTATCCTGTAAGATATTTTCGCCGTTTTTTCACCGGCTTCCACACGCCATTCTTCCTGATTCAGGACATAAGCGTCGGCAGGCAGGAGTTTGTAGTTCGAAACATTCATTTGATTGTAGCGCTCCAGGCTGTCGGCTGCAACCTGCAACTGGAACATAACGTTATGATCGACAGTATAATTCAGGTCGATTTCCGTATATCCTTCTATTTCATCCGGATCTCCAGGCGTGAAATTCATCGCTGTGGTAAATCCGGACTTGTAAAATCCAATAGTCGCTTCTTCCACTATAACAGACAGAATTACATAGTTTTTACCGGAATAAATTGCTATTCCATTTTCAGAAACGATTTCTAACGGCAAAACATAATGTTCTTTCGACTGTTGCAAATCATATATTTTTTGCGTGTTAAAAATTATTTTTACCGTTCCTGTAAGTTCCTCGCCCTTAATAGTCAGGGTAGGGGGCATTTTGTAACAGTCTTCCGGAAGCAGTTCCAGGGAAGCATCGTACAAATCATTATATTCGTCAAGGTAATTTTTGTTGACCTTGAAAGATACCACTGCTTCCTGATCTTTTATGCCTCCCTTCGATACGACGACAGGATATTCGTAAACGCCAAAATTGATGACCGGAACCTGCAAATAATCAGATTTCAGCAGGCACACCCTGTCATCAATCATTCCCTGCATCCGGTTATCTTCGCATCCAAGAAAAGCAAGCGCCGGTAAAAGAGCGCATAAGTAAAACACTGTTCGTTTCATGATTTTTCAGTTTTAAAATAATTGTATTTACCATCCGTAATTTTGAGTTATGTTTCTCATTTCATTTATCTGTCCCTGATATATCGGGAAAAGGTGATGCTTTTTCAGGCATACAATGGGGAAACATATTTTAGAAGTTCGCGTCCACGAATCTTCATAACTGTTTGCCAGTAAATTCCTTCCATATCTGGGACCGTTACTTTCCTTTTCGCCCATCATCCACTGGCGAATGTCGTAATAGCGGAGATTTTCATAAGCCATTTCCACCATTCTTTCTTTCAGCAAGAGATCAATCATTTTTTTCTGATTGACCGAAGAATAATCATTGAAATTTATTTCGGGATATGCGTTCTCTATCTTGTTCAGGCTGACCCGTTCCCTTATCTTGTTCCAGTATTCGATTCCTGAAGCATAACCGGCTGTTTTAAGTGCGTCGCGATCCGATTCGTCCATCATTATCCACGCTTCGGCATAACTGAGGAAAATTTCCGCCAGGCGTATATAAGCCCATGAATAGTTTCCCCATGCCCCCGACTGCGTATCAGAATTTGGATTGGTTAGACGTCGAAAAAGATAGCCGTTTTTCACGTAGTCTCCCGTTTTATTTGAAAAAGGCGAAGTTCCTGTAATATGGAAAGTTACCGGTTGTCCGCCAATAGCTCCGGCAGCCTTTCTTTCCCTGACGAATTTCTTGTTAATCCAATACATGCCGCTAAAAAACACGGAAGTATAGAAACGTGCGTCGCGTCCTACGCAACTGTTGTGCGCCTTTATCTTCAAGCTACCGTTATCGTCGCCGTCGAAAGGATGAACGTAGTTTTCCGTAAAACCTTCTTCCCTGTATCCCGACAAAGGATCAATAACAGGATAGCCGTCGCGTTCATATCCTGTAACAGGAAATCTTCCAGTAGCCTGCATGGGATATGTATCCACAAGTTTCATCGAAGGCGAATATCCTCCATAAGCGTAGTTCAGACCTATTTCAGGCGGCAAAGCCCTTCTATTCCAGGAAGCTCCGTCGCCTTCCCAGCGTCCGAAAATAATTTCCGTATTCCATGGCGTAAAATAAACTCCCGAATATGAGCGGTTTGCTCTTGTAATAGAATCGGCGTCGGAAGTCGCATACAGTTTATACAGAGGATTAATGCCGTCTGATGAGAGGTTTATAACTTCCCATGCTGCTTCTGCCGCTTTTCGCCATTTCACGGGATTAGGCGTTTGAGGAAAAAGGAAATCGCCATAATAATTTTTCATTCCCACATACCATGTACAGCCATTATACAGGGGACGTGCAGCATACAGCCATAGTCGTGCGCGGGCAGCCAGTGCAATACCTTTTGTCGCCTGTCCCATCCATTCGCTACCGTTGGTTGTTAATGAAAGGGAAAGAGCGGCTTTTTGCATTTCGCCGTCAATAAAATTGATGCATGAATCCATAGGATGACGGTCAACCGTGTTGCAGTCGATGTTTTCATCCGATAAGCGGTCGCCCCAGACAAAAACAGGACCATACTGCTGTACCAGCATAAGATAGTAATATGCCCGTAAAAAACGCGCTTCAGATTTCATTTGCTCCCTTGCGGTTGACGATATTTCCAAACATAAATCTATGTTTTCCATAAAGATGGAAGCCTGATTGATGCCCTTGTAATATCTTTCCCAATTGTGATAGTTTGGCGTTTCAGGCGTCCATGAACCGTTGTTGAATTTCAGATAGTTGACCCATGTTGTCCACGAAAAATAAGCTTCGTCCGAGCGGCTTGTTGTGGAAGTATTGGCGTCAACCTGTTCGTAATCGTTTGGAAGGAAAGAATAAACATTCGCCAAATATCTTTCAACTCCCTCTCTTGTTGCAAATGTTTCTTCCAGCGATATTTGATCTTTCAGGTAGTGATTCAGATAATCTTCGCAAGAAGCAAAAGCAAGCGGTATAAGGAATAAAATCCAGTATTTGAATTGATTTTTCATTGTTGTTAATTATTAAAAGTTAAGACCTAATGTTGCCGTAATACTCTTGTTATTTGGATAAGAGTCGCCCTGCGAATTTGTGAATGCAGGATCCCAGAGTTTGAATTTAGAAAAAGTAAACAGGTTTACACCTGACAGCCTGATATATGCAGCTTCCATTCCCGCTTTGTTAACCAGCTTTTTAGGAAAATCGTAATTCAACTGTATTTCGCTCAATCGCATAAACGCCCTCGTATCCTGTCGCCATGAAGAGAGTTGTTTGTTGTTTTCGCTTGTAGGCATTGCCAGGCGCGGATATTTAGCGTTTGGATTAGGATTGTCGGGCGTCCAGCTATTCAGGGCTACGTCTCTGTAAAGCCCCATATTGGGAATATTAGACTGTTCAAAACCGTTGAGAGGCACTCCATCCACCCAGTTTGTCACGTGAGCCACTCCCTGCATGAAAGCTGAAAGACGAAAAGATTTCCATTCGCCGGATATTCCAAATCCATAATTGATTTCAGGCACATGCGTGTATCCCATTGCAATACGGTCGTCGGAATCAATTACTCCGTCGCCATTTACGTCTTTGAATTTAATATCGCCCACCCTTACTTTTCCAAATTTCTGTTCGGGACTGTTGGCAATATCTTCTTCCGATTCAAAAAGTCCGATTGCTACAAGTCCAAACTGCTGATACCATGGTTTGCCAACCTTGTCGAGATAGGGCATTCGCGGCGCAGGAGCATCGTCATACAGGTTTTGATTACGCGCGTATGTGAAATTCCCGCGCGTTCTGATTTTCACCTGATCTATATTTGTTTCAAAAACAAGAGATGCGTCCATACCCTGGTTTTTCATTTCACCCAGATTTACATAAGGGCGTAAAGGCTTGCCTACGATGGAGGCATAACTTTGCTGTTCAATAAAAATACCTGTCCGGTGTTCGTAAAAATAATCCATTTGGAGCGTCAGTTTGCGAAATAGCCCCATTTCAATGCCTATATCCGATTTGTTTGCCACTTCCCACGAAACGCCCGGACTTCCTGGATATCCGGTTGAAATTCCCGACCGGTATGTTTGTCCGGTACTTCCCCATGAATATGAATTGCTGCCCACCAGCATTTCAGGATTGTATGCAAATCTTCTGCCTCCTCCTATCTGGTCGTTTCCAGCCTTTCCATTTGAGCCTCTTATTTTCAGCGAATTGATAACAGGAAGTAAATGATGGAAATACGGTTCGTTGCTAACGATATATCCAAGCGCCAGCGAAGGAAAGAATCCAAAACGTTTTCCGGGCGCAAAGTTTTCGGAACCGTTGTACCCAAAATTGCTTTCAATGAAATAAGTATCCTTAAAAGAATAGGTTACACGTCCTGCCACACCAAGATAACGATAAGGCAAAGATTGCAGGTAACTGCCGGGCATGTTATTTGAAAGATCGCGCATATTGTACATGAGCAGTCCGCCTACCCTGTGTTTGTCCGAAAAAAGGCGATCGTATGTAAGCGACGATTCGAGATACATTATTCGCGTGCCGGCTCCCCAGTTACTGCTTACCATATAATTGAAACCCTGTACGTTTTGGGTCAAGAGGAGGTTTCCTTCTTCGTCTCTTCCATTAGCAGGATCCATAACATAATAAGTATTAGGTCTTTTCTGTCGTGTAGTACTTGATTCGTTAATCACGTCCCACGAAAATTTAATGTTTCCGCTTAATCCTTTCAGAAGGGTATTTGAAAAATCGTAGGTTAATCCGGCAAGCGACTGCGCAGTATTTTTAAAATATTGGGTATATCCCGTACTGTTAAGCAAATAATACGGATTGTGTCCGTTTTTGGGCTGAGCCAGCATCCCGTTGGAAAATATTTTAGGAGTTGAAATCGGCACAGCCATATATGTTTGTATCCAGATTGACAGCCCGTTGGCATAGGGATTGTTTTTAACTTCGTATGAGTCGGCAATATTCAGGTTTAAAACCAGATCCCTGTGCAGGTTAATATCCACGTTGGAACGGAATGAGTAGCGGGAATAATTCAGCGTCGCATCGTAGTCCCTGTTTCTTGCCACATTATAAATACCGTCTTCGTTGTAGTATGAACCGGAAGCATAAAAGCGAACAGTCTTGTTTCCGCCACTCACGTTGGCGGCAAACCGGTGACTGTCGGTAAAATCCTTGTATATTTCTTTCATCCAGTTAATATTGGGATACAAATCGGGATCGTTGCCGCTCACGTACTTTTGAATGTCTTCCTGAGTATATGCCACACGCCCATTGTTGTTTTCTGCAAAAACGAGGTTGTAGGCATTTATCCATTCTTCCGCATTCGCCATTTCCGGAACGTAAGTTGGAGCCATCAAACCATATTCTGCTTTAAAACTGATTTGAGTTTTGCCCTCCTTTCCTTTTTTAGTTGTAATCAGCATAACCCCGTTAGCTCCCCGCACTCCATACAGCGCCGTTGCTGTGGCGTCTTTCAGAACGGTGAGGCTGGCAATATCTTCCACGTCAACAAGGTCGGGCAAACGCTCTATCCCATCTACCAGGACCAGCGGAGCGTTGGAGTTAAACGTAGCCAGCCCACGAATCCAAAATTCCGCGCTGCTTCCCGGTTCTCCCGAACGCTGGATAGCTATCACTCCCGGAATCTGTCCTGCAAAAGAATGGCTCAGATGACCGAAAGGAACATTTAAATCGCCTGTGTTAACCGTAGTAACAGCGCCGATAACGCTTGCTTTCTTCTGGTGTCCGTATGCAACCACAGTAACTTCGTCCAGAAGATTGCCTTTTTCTTTCAACACTATGTTGATTCGGGTTTTTGCGCCCACCTCAACAGTTTGACTTTCAAAGCCAAGATATGAAAAAGTCAGTCTGTCTGTCGGTTTCACATCAATAGAATAGCTTCCATCTAAGTCGGTCGTCACTCCGCGCGTCGATTTTTCGACTAACACGGATACTCCCGGTATGGAAACATTTTGCCCGTCGGTAACAGTACCCTCCACACGTTTTGACTGTTGCGCCCTGGCGGCGACCGAACCCGCTAACAGAAGCAGAAACAGAAGCAAACGTCTTTTCCTTAAAACAAACAGGTTTAGCCTGTTTTGATTTGTCCGTTTATATAAATCTTCCATAAAATAAATATATAATGTCAATGGTATTGCAATATTAAAAAATCATCCAAAAGTAATAGATAATTTTATTAATACCAAATATATTAGCAAATATTTTAATGAATGGTACATTATATTTTAAAAATATATCTCCAAGCGATATTGTTAATAAACCAAAGTAATAAAAGATCATAATTAAATACCTGTAATTGCGGGCGTTATAATGTTAGTGTTATTATGGATAAAATTGCATTGACAAAACGGCATCGTGTAAAGTATAGCTACTCCTGACTATAAATTTTTTAGCCTCTTTAAATAGTCCGTAGGGCTTTCGTTATAATGCTCCTTAAAACATTTTGCAAAATATGAAGGCGATGTAAATCCCGTTTCGTAGGCTGTTTCAGAGATACTTAATTCAGAGGAAGTCAATAATTTAAATGCTTTCTTCAAACGAATGATTTTTAGTAATTCCACCGGCGAATAACCTGTTATGTTCTTTACTTTGCGATACAGCTGCGTACGCGAAAGCCCTATGTTTTGTCCCAAATCTTCCACATTTAAATCTGTATTGGAAATATTTTTCTCTATCAGCGTTTTCAGTTTTTCAATGAAATTTTTGTCTGTATCATTCAAAATTTCTTTGTTTTCTGCAACAGGAAAATGTTTCTGGAAAGCATTTTTCAAATTTTTACGATTCTCAATCAAGTTTTTAATCCGCACTTCCAATATGTCCGAATTAAATGGTTTGGCGATGAAATCGTCTGCTCCGCTTTCGAAACCGGTAATTTTTTGTTCATCTAACGAATAGGCTGTCAGCAGGATAACAGGAATATGGTTAGTTGAAAGTTCAGATTTCAGGCGGCGGCAAAGTTCTATACCGTCGGGCGGCGGCATCATTACGTCGCTCACAATGAGGTCGGGTATATATTTGAAAGCTTTTCGCAGTCCTTCTGCGCCGTCTTTTGCTTCGATTATGGAATATTGATTTTGCAAAACGGTCTTAATATATGAGCGAATATCCGGATTGTCATCAATAACAAGTATAAGTTCGTTTTCTTTATCTATTTCATTATCAAATATATAATCATCTTTCGTTTCTTTTAGAAATTCCGTATTTCCTGTCAATTTTTTATATTGATTTTGAATTGCATTTTCTGCATTTTTATCTGAAAGAATGGGAATAGCAACATAAAACGTGTTCACAGCAGCAGTTTCATCGTAATCGGCTGAAATTTTGCCGCCGTGCAATTCAACCAAAGCTTTGACAAGAGCCAAGCCGATGCCAGAGCCTCCAGCCTGCGAATTAACTTGATAAAAGCGTTCAAAAATGTGTTTAAGGTCGTTTTTTGAAATTCCTCTCCCTGAATTTGAAATCTTCAGCATGGCAAAATTGCCTTTTTCGCTGTAAAGTTTGTTTAAATCAACAGAGATAAAGCCTTTTTCCGGCGTAAATTTGAAAGCGTTAGACAACAGATTGAAATAAATACGTTCCATTTTTTCCATATCGTAAATCATCTCATAATCATTTCCTGTGGCTAAAAAGTTGAAATTTAGATGTTTATGTTTGGCTAATTCATAAAAAGATTCGTTTAATTCGTTTAATTGATTATAAAGATTATGCGATGAAAGATGGAGTTTCATTTTACCGTTTTCGTATTTTCGGAAATCAATTATCTGGTCGATTAATTCGAGAAGGATATTGGCATTTTTCTTTGCCAGCGACAATAAGCGGATATTTTCGCGCGAAATATTTTTATCAGCCAAAAGGGAATTAATCGGTCCCGAAATCAAAGTAAGCGGAGTGCGAAATTCATGCGATATATTTGTAAAAAAGACGAGTTTAGCCTGAGTAGCCTCTTCCAATTGTTTTGAAAGCTCAATTAATTGGTCGCGTTGCTGTTCGGTCAGTTCTTTTTGGCGATTTATTTCTGCGTTGCGTTTTGCCATTTCCCTGTTTAACCTGTTTTTAGAGTTTAATACTCTGAAAATCAATATAAAAAACAAGACAAACAATGCAACGACAATTATCGCGACAAGTAATAAATATCGTTGAGTTGTGTACTGCGTAAGATACGAATCAATTTTTCCATTCAAAAAACCTATTTTATTGTCCTGCTCAATTATAATGTCTGTTTGAAGTTTCAGCACACGGGCATTTGTTTCGTCCACAATGCTGGAATACAGTCCATTAGTTTTTTCAAACGGGCGATTGTGTAAAATATCGGCAGCCAGCTGTACGATTTTTTCGCCGTTGGTAGGATAAATAAATGTTGCTTTGAGTTTGCCTTCCAGCACCTGTTCTATTCCGCCATCAGTTCCAGGCAAGGCGTCGATGCCTACAAAAGCGATATTGCTTGCTCTATTTTCCCTTACAGCAGCGCTGTATGCGCCCATTGCCATACGATCGTTGTGAGAATAAACCACGTCAATTTCCGGAAATATGCGCATTGCATCTTCCATTTTATTTTCGGCTATATCTTTGAGCCATGCCCCATCAACCGATTGCAGTAAATTGATATTCTCGTGCTTAATTATTGCGCTGATAAAACCCTGATGGCGTTCTGAAGCAGGCGACGAACCTTCCAAACCGCATATTTCCAGGACATTACCTTTCCCATTGAGCAATTTGGCTATATAATTACCAACATCTTCACCGATTTGGTAATTGTCAGCGCCGATGAAAGCCGTGTATTTGTCGGAAAGCACTTTTCTATCTACCAGAATCACGGGAATACCGGCGTTATAAGCCCTTTCCACAACTGGCGTAACAGGTGCGGCTTTGTTTGGAGCAACGATAATCAAATCAATTTTTCTGTCGATAAAACTTTGAATATCAGCTATTTGTTTCTCGGTGTCGTCGGCTACTAATCTGATTTCCAAACGCATATCGGGATGGAGCATCGCTTCTTGCTGCATTTCGACACACATTTTCTTACGCCATTCATCGTTGCTGCACTGGGAAACGCCAACGGTATAAATTTTTTGCTTTTCAGTACAGGCTAACAGAATGAAAATCAGAACTATTACACAAAGGCGAGGGCAATATTTAAGCATTTCAGATATTAACCGTTATTCTCATTTTGGATTTTTTCGATAATATATTCGGGGCGTTCTTTCACCTCGTCAAACAGTATGCCGATATATTGTCCTAAAACGCCGATAGTCAGTAGTTGAATGCCTCCAAAAAAGATTATTGCAATCATGATAGAAGTCCAGCCTGATTCGGCATTCGTATAACCGAATATTCTGCCGAAGATATACCAGATAGCCATCAATACGCCGATTAACATTACTGTAAATCCGAGACTTATTGCTATTTGCAATGGTTTTTTTGAAAAATAAAGTAAAGCGTTTGAGCCGAAAAAAATCATTTTCCGCAATGGATATTTAGTTTTTCCGGCATAACGTATTTCCCGCTCATAGTAAAAAGGCACCTGTTTGAAGCCCACCCACGAAATCAGTCCACGTATATATTTTCCTCTCTCTTTCAAACTGTTAAATTCGTGTATAACTTTGGAATCAATCAAGCGGAAATCGCCTGTGTCCAAAGGAAATTTCACTTCCGACAAACGGTTTAGTGTCCTGTAAAAAAATTTAGCCGACCACAATTTGAAACGATTTTCGCCTGTGCGCGTTTTTCTTACGCAATAAACAACATTTGCCTGAGTTTCTTCCTTGTGACGAATCAAATCAGGTATCAATTCGGGCGGATCTTGCAAATCGGCGTCGATAATGATGGCAATATCAGAACGGCAATGATTAATTCCCGCACACACAGCTGCTTGATGTCCAAAATTTCGCGAGAAACCAATCACCGTAACCTGAGAATCAGCATCTGCTATGGATGATAAAATCGAATCTGTCCTGTCATAACTTCCATCGTTGATAAAGATAATTTGCGACTTCATATCCAGTTTGTTAATCGCTGACTTTATCCGCGCATAACAAGCTTCTATGACTGATTCTTCATTGTAACAGGGAACTATAATACTAAGTGTTTGCATATTTGTTGATTAGGAAATGAGTAGACGAGTAAACGAGATATGAGTAGACGAGTAAACGAGATATGAGTAGACGAGTAAACGAGATGTGAGTAGACGAGTAAACGAGATGTGAGTAGACGAGTAGACGAGATGTGAGTAGACGAGTAGACGAGTTGTGAGTAGGCGAGTAAACAAGGAGTGAGGAGACAAGTGAACGAGATGTGAGTAGGCGAGTAGTTGTGGTAATAATCATTTTTGTTCATCGTATTATATACTTTATAAAAACTGAAAACTTAAAACTGAGAACTAAAAACTGGATTGTTTCGCTAACGCTCGCAATGACGTTGCATAAAAACATACTTCACAGAGTATCATAACTTGTTTACTCATAACTTGTTCCCTCCTTCCTTGTTTACTCGTTTACTTTTCTACTTGTTTACTTGTTTACTCGTCTACTCGTCTACTTGTTTACTTTTCTCCTTGTTTACTCGTCTCCTCGTCTAAACGTAAAATATTTATTACACAAAAAATTCATAACCGTAAAAAATACAATACCTGCCAATTGGCAAAGATATGCCGAAGTAATACAGTAGCTTCTTTCAAGAAAATTTATTTCTAAATCCTTTATATCTGCATAATTATTCAAGACATTAACAAGAAGTAACTGAGGAATATAGCAAATTAAGAAAGCAAAAATAAACCTCATAAAATCCCTTTTCCATGCAGATTTACTTTTGAATGTCCATTTACGATTCCATATAAAACTGTTAATCAGTCCGGCAACATATCCAACTATATTGGAAATGGAAACGACTTCTGCAGAAGCATCGTTGCCTTGTTGCTGGCGAAAAACTAAGTGCATCATTAACCAGATTATTATAGCTGTTAATAATGTATTAAACACGCCTATAATCCCATATTTCAAAGCTTCAAAAAAAAATTTTCTATTCATCTAATTTTTCTAATTCTTTTGCTATATCTTTTTCATCCAGTAGTTTTACATTGGAGATTATAAAATTATTGGATATAAAATCGCCAAATTGATTACATTCCTCAACTGCTTGCGACAATAAACATCCGACATTATATATAATGTCGAGCAGGAAAAGCATGGTGAAATAGTTGTCTTCAATTTTTTGCTCCTCCAATATTCCATCATATTTATTGATATAAAAAGACATTTCCTTTTCTATCAATTTTCGTTGATAATCCGAAAAAGGTTCCAGGGTGGAAGATTTGAAAAAAGCAAAAAAACGGATGCGCCGCCCTTCGCCGCCTAATCCTGTTGAAATAAATATTTGCTTGTTGTCCGACAGTTCGGATTCCAAAATTATTTTAGCCTGCAACAATGACATGGCAGCCCAATCTTTTAAAAGGCTATTATTGCAGTTTTTGTTGTAATCTTCCAAAGCACGGAAAGCTTTGACGTCGCCTGAAATAGCCAAAATAACCATTGAAAATTTCATATCTTCTTTATTGGTGTTTGGCGAGTTTATAATATCTATATGCTCATCAATATCTTCATCTACATCACAATGATTCCTCATTCCGTCCGCATAACGAAAATATTCGAGTTGCTTATCTATAGGAACATTTATTTCTAAAACATGCAAATTACTTTCCTTGCCTGCCGCCAACGAGTCCCTAAGTTCTTTGAATACATGATCTTCAATTTTCATATTTCCAAATATAATAATTTTTCCCTCCAAAAAACCTGTAAATGTAAAAATAAATATTTATAACAGATTGTAATACGTTGAAAAAAGGGAATAAAAAGTAAAACTTCTCCAATTTTAAATAGCCTGCTGTTTTATTTATAACAAATAATTGAGAAAAAAGCCAAACAATAGATGCAATTATCGCCACAATCGGCAATAATATATTACAAAAATTATAGAAAATACAAGCGAAAACTGAAAAAACGAAAAAGATCCGACTCCATAATTCTATCCGGCAGAACCGGCGTGGCGCAATTTTATAATAATTGCTGGTCATTGCTCTATTGATTTTGGAATGTTTCCAGTCGAACATTTCCTCCCAGCTTGTAATTGTTATACTTTCAGGCGACATTTCTGTAACAAGATTTTCCTTTGTTGCAATTTCGTTGATAAACAGATCATCTTCACCAGCCTGAAGGTGGCGGTGTCTGGAATAGCCTTTGTTGGCGTCGAAATATTCCTTACTGTAAGCAAGATTTTTGCCGTCGGCTCCGTAGGGAATTTTAAACATAGCCATTGAAATCATCTGTAAGTTAGTGGTAAAGTAATCGAAAGCTGCATATTTATACTTTATCCCCTGATGTTTTTCCAGAGCGCTAAATCCAAGAACGACAGCATTTTTGTTGTTGAAATGGCGTGCCATGCAACTTATCCATTTTTCGCTTACGGGATGCGTATCTGCGTCGATAAACAGTAAAACGCCGTATCTTGCCGCTTTTATTCCGAGCGTAAGTCCAAGTTTTTTACGGCTCAGATTTTTTGTTCCCTGCGGTATGTACGTGTAATACAAATGCTTGTACTGGTTTTGCATACCTCTTAGAACATTTTCGCTGTAGTCGGTAGAATCGTCGTTAACAACAATTACCTCATATTCGGGATAATCCTGTTCCAGAACAGACGGAAGGAAATTTTGCAAATTTACCGATTCGCTTTTAGCATATATTATGACCGAAACAGGCGGTTGCGAATTTGAAAACAAAACCTTTCCTTTTTTCAATTTTCGCAGGTGAAAATACGGGCGCGACAGAAAAAACCAATAATATGTCAGTTGAATTATCAGTAACAGAAGCAACGCCGACAGTAATATTATTTCAATAGTATCTAAGACCATAATTTACAGTGAATCATAAAAATAACTATCCGGCAACTGCCTGCAATTGTATTGCGAAGCCATAATTTCGCCGTAAGCTCCGGCAGAACGGAGGGCTATAAAATCGCCGCGACGACATTTATTCAAGGCAATCTGTTTGCCAAAACAGTCGGACGATTCACAAATTGGACCTACTACATCGTAGATTTCTACCGGTTCTTCTGACGAAATATTTTCTATTTTGTGATATGCCCCATAAAAAGCCGGACGAATTAAATCGGTGAAGCCTGCGTCTAAAACGGCAAATTTTTTCGATGTTCCTTCCTTCACATATAAAACTCTGGAAATCAGCGTACCAGACTGTCCTATGATAGAGCGTCCAGGCTCAAAATGAATCTGCTGCGACACTTTAAGCGGAAAATGACGGTGAAAAATTTCAAAATATCCGTTAAAATCAGGAATAGGATTTTGTTCGGGATTTTCGTAATTAATGCCCAGACCGCCTCCAAAATTAATATGTTCGACAGTTATTTTATGTTCTTCCAGCTGTTTCTGAATATTGACTGCTTGGGAACATAAAATTCTGAAAGGATCTAAATCTGTCAATTGCGAGCCTATATGAAAATGCAGTCCGATCAGTTTTACGGAAGACAGCTGTTTCAATTTATCCAATACATGACTGATTTGGTCGAGGTTGATACCGAATTTATTTTCCTGCTTTCCTGTTGTAATATGATGATGCGTACAGGCATCCACTTCGGGATTTATGCGCAGGGCGACAGAAGCTATTTTATTTTTTGCATAAGCAAGTTCATTTATAACTTCCAGTTCCTGAACAGATTCGACATTAAAGCAGAAAATACCGGCGTCTAATCCTATATTAATTTCCCAGTCGGCTTTACCAACGCCTGCAAAAACAATTTTGTCGGCAGGGAAACCAGCGTTCAATGCTGCTTTGATTTCTCCGCCGCTAACGCAGTCGGCTCCCAGACCGTTTTTGCTTATGATGGAAAGTATTCGCGGATTAGCATTTGCTTTGACAGCATAATGGATATTATAACCATATCTGTTAGCGGCATTTAAAGCCGTTTCTACAGTTTTTTGCAGTAAATCTGTATCGTAAAAATAAAATGGCGTTTTTAATTCTTTGAATTTATCTAATGGAAACATAAAAATAATTTAAAAATTTAAGTCAAAATCGAAAAGTTTACCGTCTTCGCATTTTTTTATTTTGCCTGGAAAACTTTGCAGCAACTGATAATTATGAGTAGTCATAATGACTGAAGTGCCGCCGGTACAAATATCTTGCAACAACTGAACAATTTTACTTCCTGTTTCGATGTCTAAATTTCCGGTAGGCTCATCTGCCAGAATTAATTCGGGAAAATTCAGCAGCGATCGAGCGATTACGATTCGCTGCTGTTCTCCACCCGACAGTTCGTGAGGCATTTTATACCCTTTGTTTGACATTCCTACCTGCGTAAGTACGTTATTGATGCGTTCTTCGATTGCGTGGCGGTCTTTCCAGCCGGTGGCTTTCAACACAAATTGCAGGTTTTTTTCCACCGAGCGATCCATAAGTAACTGGAAATCCTGAAAAACGATGCCTATTTTTCTGCGTAAATAAGGAATTTCCCTGCGTTTTATTTTCCTTAAATCGTAGTTGAAAATTCGGGCGGAGCCGCTTTCTAACGACATGTCGCAGTATAATGTTTTTAATAATGAACTTTTTCCCGATCCAACTTTCCCGATAATGTATAGAAATTCGCTTTTTTTCTGTTCAAAAGAGACATCACGGAGAATAACATTCTCATAATGACGTATTTCTACATTTTCGTAAGCAATCAGTATCTCGTTTTCCATTTTTTCCTTATTATTTAGCAAATGCAACAGCGCGAGTTTCGCGAATAACTGTTATTTTCACCTGTCCGGGATATGTCATTTCGTCCTGGATTTTCTTTGCTATTTCGTTTGAAAGGCTTTCTGTTTCAATATCATTGATGCGGTCGGCGCCTACGATTACACGCAATTCCCGTCCGGCTTGTATGGCGTATGTTTTCACTACGCCAGGATACGATAATGCCAACTGTTCCAGGTCGTTCAAACGTTTTATATAGGCTTCTACAATCTCGCGCCGAGCGCCCGGTCGAGCGCCTGAGATAGCGTCGCAAACCTGAACTATCGGAGCCAGCAGGCTTGTCATTTCTATTTCGTCGTGGTGAGCGCCAATAGCATTGACAATATCAGGTTTTTCTTTGTACTTTTCTGCAAGTTTCATTCCGAAAATTGCATGTGGCAGTTCTGGTTCGTCATCCGGAACCTTACCAATATCGTGCAATAATCCGGCGCGTTTGGCTTTTTTGGGATTCAATCCTAATTCGGCAGCCATAATAGCGCAAAGGTTAGCCGTTTCGCGTGAGTGTTGCAGCAGGTTTTGCCCGTATGAGGAGCGATATTTCATTCGTCCTATCATTCGGATAAGGTCGGGATGCAACCCGTGTATGCCCAGATCAATTGTGGTGCGTTTGCCTGTTTCGATAATTTCTTCTTCAACCTGTTTGCGCACTTTATTTACAATTTCTTCAATTCTGGCAGGATGGATGCGACCGTCCTGAACGAGCTGATGCAAGGCAAGTCGTGCAACTTCTCTCCTCACGGGATCGAACCCCGACAGGATAATTGCTTCCGGCGTGTCGTCAACAATGATTTCAATGCCTGTGGCAGCTTCCAGGGCGCGAATATTCCTGCCTTCGCGTCCAATAATTCTTCCTTTTATTTCGTCTGATTCGATGTGGAAAACTGTGATGGCATTTTCGATAGCCGTTTCAGTAGCAATACGTTGAATAGACTGAACTACAATCTTTTTTGCTTCTTTGTTTGCCGTCATTTTTGCTTCTTCCATCACTTCGTTGATGTAAGCCGCTGCAGACGTTTGAGCTTCTTCTTTTAGCGATTGCGCAAGACGTTCCTTTGCTTCATCTGCTGAAAGTCCAGAAAGCGCTTCCAGTCGTTCGATTTCAATTTTGTGAACATTATCCATTTCCTGCTTTTTCTTTTCAATCACTTTCAGTTGATTTTCCAGATTTTCGCGGATAATGTCTATTTCTCCCTTTTTTTTCTGTACATCTTCGTATCTCTGGTTGATACTCAACTCTCTCTGTTTCAATTTAGCTTCCTGCGACTGGATTTTGGAATTGCGGGCGCTGACCTGTTTTTCCAAATCTGCTTTCATGGAAATAAACTTCTCCTTTACTTCCAAAAGTTTGTTCTTTTTTATTGTTTCAGCCTCTTTTTGAGCGTCTTCAATGATTTTTTTACTGTTAGATTTCACTAAGTAGTTCATTATCAGCCAAGAGATACCTGCTCCCAATATTATGCCAATAATTCCGATGACTATTTGATTCATATTGTTTATATTATATATTGTATTAAATAAAAAACACTACTTTAACTTCCAAGAATAAAACTTAAAAGTATAGTAGTGCAGTAAGATTGAAAATTTAAATTCAAGAATCAAATTTAATTATAATTTATTAATCATAAGCATTAATTCATTGATAAATAATCTTCTAATTCTTTATTCAATTGTTTTATCTTATCAAATAAAGGGGACATATCTTCGTTTTTTTGAACCAGTAAATTATCCTTTGAATAATGGAACGCAACCATAGCCAACAAATCTTTTATCTCAAATTTAGCGTTTGAATAAGCCGAGCTATATTTAAGTAATTTGTTATTAACATTTGATGCCGCTTTCCTTATTATTTCTTCTTCTGAACGTTTACAGATCATAGGATAATATTTATCGGCAATTTTCAACTGTATTTGAAATTCAACCATAGATATATCTGAATTTTATTCGTTCAATAATGCAATGCATTTGTCAACTTCCCGCACTAATTTCGACAACCTGTTTTTAGCCGCTTTAAAATCGTCCTGTTTCACAGAGATTATTTTCACCATTTTCAGATTGTCATATTTATATTTTAAAACTTTATTTTCTTCTAATAAGGCATCATACGACTTTTCCAGTTCTTCGTGTTGCGTTTCCATACGGCTAATTTTTTCTCTAAGCTCATCGCACAATTTCATTAATTGATGAACTCTTGATTCAAATAACCCTAAAAGCGCAGCTTGATCTGTTGTCATCTTAACCAAATTCAGGACAAAAATAAGAATAAGTTGCGAGTATGCAAAAAAAATGACTAAAATAATTATTTTAGCAACAGATTTTAAGGAGAACTTCCCTCCAAATGGAATACATTAAATCTGCAAATAAATTTATAAAATAAGAAATTTGAGAGTTAATTGACAGTTTATTATTATCTTTTTGTTTTTAATCGTAAAAAAAATGTATCTTTAAATTGAAGCTTTACGCTGCATATAGGGTTTTGCGGATCATCTGCAAAACCTTGTGTTTTGCGAGAAGGCGCGTAGCGCCAGTATCTTTGTAGCCGTGTGCGTAAGCGCACGGTAAAGATGTGCGGAATTTAAACAGAGCAGCGTAGCTGCGATACCTTAATTTTTATTCATTTCATGTTTATGAATTAATTTGCTGTTAAAAAAGATGTCGCAGCTACGCTGCTCAGGGAAAGGTCTGTATTTTCCAACCGTGCGCTTACGCACACGTCTACAAAGATGTTGCAGCTACGCTGCTTTTGTTCAGCACGGTTTTAAAGAATTTGCAGAGCAGCTGTTTTACGAAGTAATGCAAGAAAAGTTTTTTAAACGAGACACGTGGTGCAAAGCATGAAGGCACAGCTTATAAAGCCGCGTCAGCAGGAAAGCACAAATTTACTCGTCAGAGCTTCATACCAATAAAAAAACCAATTATACTATTATACTATGCACGGCATCGTCATTGCGAGCGTTAGCGAAGCAATCCAGGATTAGTTTTTAGTTTTTAGTTTTTACTGGATTGCTTCAGGCTTCGCCTTCGCAATGATGTTGCATAAAACCATGTCCCGCCATTTGACCTAATGTTTCTTTGGAATGTTTTTTGAGGTGGGTTTGCAAAGATACATGAAATTTTCCAATTACACCAGTTTCTGATTTATTGCCATTCCCACAAGTATGGATGTATTTTTTGCGCCGAGTTTAAAAAGCAGGTTCTGACGATAGCCTTTAATTGTTTTGGGACTAAGGCAAAGTTTGTCTGCAATTTCGGGATTGGTATAGCCATCCACTATCAGTCTGAGCAAACGTTGCTCGCTTGGCGACAACCACACCGCATCGGAGTTTTTACGTTTGAGCATAATCTCTACTTCATGACACAGAAAGGTATTTCCGGCAGCTACCGTATCTATGCCTTCGTATATTTCCTCTGCCATTGCATTTTTCAGTATATAACCCATAGCGCCGCTTTCGAGCATCCGGCGGACAACAGGATACTCGCCAAAGCTGGTCAGGGCTAAAACTTTGAGGGTGGGGTAGGTCTTTTTCAATTCGGCGCACAAATCCACGCCATTACCGTCAGGCAGTTCAACGTCAAGCATAAGCACGTCTGGCAGTTCCCATTTTAGCAGGTTGCGACAGTCCTGTGCGCTGTAGCCCACACGGGAGACTTGAGCAATGCCCGAATCGTTTATCAGTTTGCTCAAACCTTCGACCAGTATTTTATGGTCGTCAATGATTATTACTTTTATCATTACTGTCCGGATTTAAATGAAATTCCATGTTGATTTCTGTTCCATTGCCCAACTCGGAACTGATACAGAACTCTCCGTTGAAGACGGCTACCCGTTGCCGGATGTTGTTCAGTCCCATGCCGACTGTTTTCCTGGAAGGATCGAAGCCTTTGCCATTGTCCTGCACCGTAAGGGAGATGCGTTCCGATTCCTGAATCAGTTGCACATTGGTTTGGCTGGCTTCCGCATGTTTCAACGCATTGTATATCAGCTCGTGAGCAGAACGGTAAATCAGGGTTTCCAGCTTGCTGTCGAATCGCGTATCTTCGCCAAAATAATAAAATTCCGTGTTGGGTATCGACTGGCAAAAAGTTTCCAGCGAAGTTTTTAAACCGCAGCGCATCAGCAGTTCAGGCATTAGATGATGCGCTATTCGGCGAAGTTCTTTCATTGAATCGTCGAGGATGTTGATAGCCAGACTG
Organism: Dysgonamonadaceae bacterium; assembly: GCA_031256775.1. GTDB lineage: Bacteria > Bacteroidota > Bacteroidia > Bacteroidales > Azobacteroidaceae > Azobacteroides. The sequence continues at coordinate 9,118 of JAIRPX010000072.1, read as the reverse complement.
TAATGTTTTGATTCGCCCAATATTTCCCGTTTGGCGTTTTGCAGATTCACCTTTATGGAGGCAAGCATACTGCCTAATCCGTCGTGCAAATCGCGGGCAAGGCGTGTACGCTCCTGCACTTCGCCGTCGAGTACGGCTTGCGTAGCTATACGATGTTCGTCAAGACGTTTTTTCTGTACTGTCCAGCGCCATAAGAAAAAGAACGCCGCCAATGCCAGCATTAATACAGCGCCAATTGCAATGCTTAACAAAATAATCAGCCGCTTTTCATTTTCGAGCATAGCTATTTGCGTTTCCTTCTTTTCTGTTTCGTATTTCACTTCCATTTCTGAAAGTTGCAACTGGAAATTCATGTTGGAGTAGGTTATCTGAGACTGCTTGTGACGGTCGAACCAGAAGTTTGCCATGTCAACATTCCCCATGCCAATATTTGCTTTTGCAAGACATTCGTACAAAATCTGATTGCTTGGCAAATGTGTAGAATCCGTTTGCAAAGCCTCAAGCGCCGTTTTTTCAGCTATTGCATAATTTTTACGAAACAGATAGATTTCCGATTTCAGCAACAGAGAGCGGCTCACTTCAAGCGGAATATCCAACTCTTTGGCTTCCTGCAAAGCGAGACTGGCATATTCCATAGCCTTTACGTCGTTGCCACTTTCCATCAACCAAACCGACGACAGGCATTGATGGCAAGACAACAGGTTAGCAGGCTGAGGATCAGATTTATAGATGCCAATCGCTTCTTCTACGGCAAGACGTGCTTTCGTATAGTCTTTCTTATACAGATATACATAGCCTAAACCTGCAAGCGAATGTGCCAGATTAGGTTGATTGCCTGTTTTACGGCATAATTTTTCTTTTATCAAAAAATATATTTCTGCCTGCTCATAATTATCTATATCCAAATATGTAGCTCCAATATTTCCTAACACATTAGCCATTTCATTATCAATATGATATTTTTCAAATAAATCAAGCGCTTTGAAATAATAGCGAAGCGCCTCCTGCGATTTGCCCTGCACGCTGTAAAGATTTGCTATGCTTCCATAAATAAAGCCTTTTATGTTGGCTATCTTTTCAGGTTTTTCAACAGCCGATTTTTCCAACCTCACAACTGTTTCTTGCGCTTTATCAAAATACAGCATGGCGGAATCAATCTTACTGACATAATCGTATGCCACTCCTATATTATTATACAGATCTGCAAGGATATATAGGTTTCCTGTTTTTTCGGCAAGGGCAACTCCTTTGCTGGCATATTCTTTCATGTTTTCGTAGTCATCGACTTTTAAATAACACCAGCTCAAATTCCAGTAAACATCCAGTAATTTAGTTTTTTCAGTTGGATTAGCCTTCAAAATCTGTTGTAGCGAATCCACTTTACGATTATGAAGATCGGAGTATTCGATATTTTGCGTATATAGACGCGCAGTGCAAAGAAGCGTCAATATGACATTTAAGATTGTTTGTTTCATATATTTATGTATAAGTGTTTTTATTCTTTTTATTTCATATTACAAAGATAATACGAATGCAAAGATAGTTGGTTGAAAATACATAAAAAACCTACCAAAGTTGTTTTTTGTAATAACGAAAAACTGACAGGAATTAAGAATTAGGAATTTGCTGGCGCGGATTTGCACACCGTGACGCTTTTATGACGTTCTTTGCGAGCGTTTGCGAAGCAATCCAGTAATTTAGTTTTCAGTTTTCAGTTTTCAGTTTTCAGTTCTGGATTGCTTCGCTAACGCTCGCAATTACGAGACAGAATTAGTCTTCAGTTTTCAGTTTTTATCTTTTAGTTTTTTACTGGATTGCTTCAGGCTTCGCCTTCGCAATGACGATTCGAGCCTTCATGCTTTCGCGCTTTCGCACCTTCGTTTATCGTGTCTCGTTCATCGTATTATCATTATTTGCCATTTTTTTGAGTATAAGAAACAAAAAATTAGTATTAGGTATTGCAAAGTACTAAGAAATGTGTACCTTTGTGCTTTATTTTAAATATTACAATGATAAAATTGCAGCGAATTAATAAAACTTATTATAATGGCGCTCCACTTCATGTTTTGAAAGGAATCAATCTGGAAATCAAACGCGGAGAAATGATTTCAATCATGGGTGCGTCCGGTTCAGGTAAATCGACATTACTCAACATTTTAGGTATTCTTGACACTTATGATGAAGGTAATTATTACCTGAACGGTATTTTGATAAAAGGACTGAGCGAATCGCAGGCAGCAGAATTACGAAATACAATGATTGGCTTTGTATTTCAATCTTTTAACCTGATTAATTTCAAGAATGCGATGGAAAATGTCGCGCTTCCGCTTTATTATCAAGGCATAAGCCGGAAAAAACGTAACCGCATTGCTTTGGAATATTTAGATAAAATGGGACTGAAAGATTGGGCTGAACATTATCCTAACGAATTGTCGGGCGGACAAAAACAGCGTGTCGCTATTGCCCGCGCTTTGATTTCTAAACCGCAAGTCATTTTGGCAGACGAACCTACCGGTGCTTTAGACAGTAAAACTTCCGAAGAAGTAATTAATCTTCTCAGGGAAGTCAACAAAGAGGGCATGACAATGATTATCGTAACGCACGAACAAAGCGTTGCGGAAGCGACAGATAAAATCATTCGTCTTAAAGACGGAATAATTGATTCTATTAATAACTTATAACTCAAAGGCATGTTTGATTTAGACAAGTGGACGGAAATATTAGATACAATCCGGAAAAACAAACTTCGTACCTTTTTGACTGGTCTCTCCATTTCGTGGGGAATTTTTATGTTTTGCTTCCTGCTTTGTGCAGGAAACGGTCTGAAAAACGGCGTAACTTCCATTTTTGAATCCCAGTCGAAAAACATGTATAATTTCTGGGGACGACAAACTTCCAAGCCTTATAAAGGATTTCCCGACAACCGCCCCATAAATCTCGACGAAAATGATTTACGGCTGATTAAAGAACAGCTACCACAAACAATTAATGTTTCCGGCGAAATATATGCTTCTCTTGAAGTCAGTTACAAAAATTTTAACATCTCCGCTTCTTTTTCAGGAATAGAGCCTGAATACAGTCATATTCAAGGCGTAAAAATTTTAGACGGACAGGGACGTTTTATTAATGACATGGATATTAAGGAAATACGTAAAGTAGCAGTGATTAATAAACGACTGAAAGACGTATTGTTTCAGGATGGCGAAGCTGTTGGAAAACAGGTTATTGCCGGAGGTTTGGGATATACGGTAATTGGCGTTTTTACGGAAAATTCATGGGGCGATGAGGCAAAAGCATATATTCCGTTTTCAACGGCTATGATGTTATACAACAAAAACAGGGACATCAATCAAATTTATTTTACGGTAGATGGACTTGAAACAAAGGAAAAAAACAATATTTTTGAAGAACATTTGAGAGAAAAACTTGCCGCTTTGCATGTTTTTGATACTGAAGATAAACGCGCAATAGGTATGTGGAATATGCTGGAGAATTATTTACAGACTCAGGGTATTTTTAATGGTATCTCGGCTTTTATCTGGGTGATAGGAATCGGCACTTTGATTGCTGGCATTATCAGTATCAGCAACATTATGTTGATAACTGTTCGCGAGCGCACGCGGGAATTTGGTATCCGAAAGGCAATCGGCGCAAAACCGTCGTCTATCATGGGAAGTATTTTGATGGAATCGGCATTGATGACTTTCGTTTTTGGTTATTTAGGAATGTTTTTGGGCGTGGGCATAGGGGAACTGGTTAATTCGATATTGTTGAATTTGCCGCCGGAAGCTGAACAGGTATCGCATATATTCCGGAATCCAACAATAGAAGTCAATGTGGCTATCGGCGCTATGCTGGTTTTAATCGTATCCGGCATTTTGGCTGGAGCTTATCCTGCCTGGAAAGCTTCGCGAATATCGCCGGTGATTGCGATGAGGGAGGAGTAATCAATTAAGAATTAGGAATTAGTATGCAATTATTTGATTTAGATAGATTTCAGGAGATTTGGCAAACGATTACCCGCAATAAGGCGCGGAGTTTGCTTACGGGTTTCGGGGTGTTCTGGGGCATTTTCATGCTGGTAATCATGATGGGCGCCGGACATGGACTGGAACGCGGAATGATGAAAGGAATTGATGGCTTTGCAACCAACTCCTGTTTTATGGGTTCATCTATAACGAGTTTGCCCTACAAAGGCTTTCAAAAGGGAAGGTCATGGAATATTCATAACAGGGACCTGGATATTCTTTCAAAATCAATTCCTGAAATTGAATGTTTGTCGCCTATATTGTGGGGGCATCGTTCTACTAATAATGTTGTTTACAAAGAAAATTCAGGCTCATACAATATAAGGGGATTACATCCGAATTATGTCAAAATCGAACAGCAAAGAATGATGTACGGGCGGTTTATCAATGATATAGATATTGTTCAGGCGCGCAAAGTTTGCCTTATCGGAACAACCGTTTATGAAGAATTATTTCCTACAAAAGGGAATCCGCTTGGACAATATATCCGTGTAAATGGTATTTATTACCAGGTTATTGGAGTTTCTTCAGGCGTTGCCCAAATAAGTATCAGCGGTAGATCGGAAGAATCGGTTATTATCCCGTTCACAACAATGCAACAGGTTAATAATCAAGGTGATATTATTCACATGCTGGCGGCGAGCGCTTTGCCGAATATACCTGTAAAGGAAGTGCAGGAAAAAATGGAAACAGTTTTGAAGTCGCATAACATTATTTCACCTGATGATAAACAGGCTATCTGGAGCTTCAATCTTGAGGAGCAATTTAATATGTTCAAATATTTATTTCTTGGAATTTCTATTGTTATGTGGATTGTCGGTTCGGGAACATTAATTGCCGGTATTGTCGGCGTCAGCAATATTCTAACGGTGACAATCAAGGAACGCACTAAGGAAATCGGTATCCGCAGAGCTTTGGGCGCCAAGCCGCGAACTATTATGGGACAAATCATTTGGGAAGGCTTGGTTTTAACTTCTATTTCCGGTTTGTCGGGATTGTGTTTTGGCGTGTTATGCCTGAACCTGGCAAATACATACTGGCTTGAAAATGCGGAAGATGTGTTTTTATCAGATCCGATGATATCTTTTGGAGCGGCAATTGCATCGTTAATCATACTGATGGGTTTCGGTCTGATAGCAGGGTCGCTTCCGGCAAGACGGGCTTTGAGAATCAAAGCTATTGAGGCAATCAGGGAAGAGTGAAGGGAATTAAGAAATTTAGAATTATTATAGTATATGAAAAAAATTAAAGGAATTATTTTAATTGTCATTTTGAGTTTAATCGTAATATGGACATTCTTTTTCCTCTGGAATAAATCGCGTCCGAAAATTACGTTATATGAAATTGTATCGCCTGTTATTGGAACTGTTGAGAACAAAACGATAGCGACGGGAAAAGTCGAACCGCGTGATGAAATCCTGATTAAACCGCAAATTTCCGGTATTATTTCGGAAGTGATGAAAGAAGCCGGAGAAAAAATAACTATAGGCGATGTGATTGCCGTTGTGAAAGTTATCCCTGAAATGGGACAGTTAAATTCTGCGGAATCGCGTTTGAAGGTAGCGGAAATAAATCTCCAGCAAATCGAAACGGAATATGCCCGTCAGTCTCAGTTATTTAAAAAAGGGGCTATCTCAAAAGAAGAATTTGATAAAGCCGAATCAGACTACCAAAAGGCAAAAGAAGAAAAAAATAATGCTCAGGACGCTTTGGATATTGTACGCGAAGGCGTTTCTAAAAAGTATGCCAAACTGAGCAATACGCAAATTCGTTCCACAATTTCAGGAATGATTCTGGATGTTCCTGTTAAAGCTGGAAATTCTGTTATTCAAGCAAATACATTCAACGATGGAACTACTATTGCTTCTGTTGCCAATATGAACGATTTGATTTTTAAAGGAAATATTGATGAAACGGAAGTTGGCAAAATCAGGGAAGGAATGCCTATTGTGTTAACAATAGGAGCTTTGAACAGCGAAAAATTCGACGCGGTTCTGGAATATATATCCCCGAAAGGAATGGAACAGAATGGAGCTGTTTTATTTGAAATAAAAGCTGCCGTGAAAGTTCCTGATTCAATTTTTATCCGCGCAGGATACAGCGCCAATGCCGAAATTGTTCTGGCGCGGGCTTCCGGTGTGCTGACAATTCCCGAAAGCTCTGTCGAATTTAGTAACGATTCGGCTTTCGTTTATGTGGTAAAATCTGAAAGTCCCGAACAGGTGTTTGAACGTAAACCGGTGACTATCGGACTGTCGGATGGGGTTAATACCGAAATAAAGACAGGATTAACATCGGACGACAGGATAAGGGGAAATGAAAAGGATTCTAATCATAAAGAGAAAGATAAACAGAAAAAATGAAAAAAACAGTAATATCGCTTATTATCGGTCTGTGCATATTTTCTGTCCATGCACAGGTTAAACTGTGGACATTGGAAGAATGTATTCAATATGCAGTTGAGCATAATATCACAATCAAACGGATGGAGATTCAAAAAAATGTGGCTGAAGTCGATTTGAATACGGCGCAGATGAGTCGTTTACCTGATTTGAGCGCCAACGCTGGACAAAACTGGAATTTTGGACGCACACAGACGTCAAGCGGCTTGTATGAGGTTAAAAATCAAGGTAGTAGCAGTTTTTCAATATCAAGTTCAGTACCAATCTTCACAGGTTTTCGTATTCCCAATGAGATTGCGAAAAACAAACTGGAATTGCAGACTGCTACGGAAAATCTGGCAAAAGCGAAAGAAGACTTATCGTTAAATATCGCCTCTTTATTTTTACAAGCCCTGTTTAATAAAGAACTTGTGAAAATAAATAAAAGCCAGCTGGAGTTAAGCGAATCGCAGGTTCAGCGAACTGAGGTACTGGTTGATGCGGGAAAAGTTCCTGCATCGCAGTTGTATGATATTAAGGCTCAGGTTGCTAACGACAAAGTTTCGGTAATACAGGCGGAAAACAATTTGAACTTAGCGCTTTTGGATTTGAGACAAAGCCTTGAATTGGAAGGTAATAGTGAATTTGATATTTTCGTTCCGGAAATAAACAATGTTGTTGAGGAAAATATCAGTAGCGTTCAGCCCGTAAGCATCGTTTTTGACAACGCATTACAGGTAAAACCTGTTGTCAGGGCGCAGGAATACGTTGTTGAAAGCGCTGAAAAAACGCTTCAAATAGCCAAATCAGGTTATTTGCCCACTCTGAGTCTCAATTTTAGATACGGTACGAGTTATTATCATTTATACGACAAAAATTTTAATAATACTTCGTTTTCAAATCAATTTAAGAATAATGCAGAGGAATATATCGGTTTAAATTTGAATATTCCCATATTCAACCGTTTTTCGGTGCGGAATCAGGTTCGTAACGCCCGTTTCAATATAGAAAATCAGAAATTGGTTTTGGAAAATGTAAAAAAAGACTTGTACAAAGAAATTCAAACGGCTTACCTGAATGCCGTATCTTCTCAGGAAAAATATAAAGCATCGCAGGAAGCAGTCATTTCAACTTCGGAATCGTTCAAATATGCGCAGGAACGTTATGAAATCGGCAAATCGTCGGTTTTTGAATTTAACGAAGCTAAAACCAAGTTGGTGCGAAGCCAGTTGGAAGAAGCACAATCAAAATACGATTATATTTTCAGGGCAAAAATATTGGATTTTTATAATGGCGTTCCAATAAAATTGTAAAAAAACACCAAACTATGTCGCATAATCATTCTCATCATCATTCTCATTCTCACAATCATTCGCATGAAGATGTAAAAAACATAAAAACAGCCTTTGGACTAAATTTGGCATTTACCATTATTGAGCTTGTCGGCGGTTTGTTCACTAACAGTATTGCAATAATTTCAGATGCTGTACACGATTTTGGCGACAGCATCTCGCTTGCAATGGCGTGGTATTTTCAACGCCTGTCAAAAAAAAGAAGCAATGCAAAATACTCCTATGGTTATAAACGATTTTCGCTTCTTGGCGCAATCGTAAATGCCACAGTTCTTATTGTTGGCAGTATTTTTATTCTTTCGGAAGCCATCCCGCGACTTTTCAATCCGCAGCAACCTGATGCAACAGGTATGTTCTGGCTTGCAATACTTGGTATTCTGGCAAATGGAGCTGCTGTTTTAAAAACTAAAAAAGGCAAATCAATAAACGAGCGTGTAGTCTCGTTGCATTTGCTTGAAGATGTGCTTGGCTGGGTTGCCGTACTTCTTGGCGCGATAATCATGTATTTTTTTGATTTGCCAATAATCGACCCTGTTCTGTCTGTTGCAATTTCTGCTTTTGTAATTTTTAATGTTTTCAGGAATATGAGAAGCGCGTTCCGTATTATATTGCAGGGAACGCCCCGCTATGTTGAGCAACAGCATATTATTGAAAAAATTTTGCAGATAGAAGAAGTAACGGAAGTACATGATTTTCACTTGTGGTCGTTAGATGAAGAATATAATATTTCTTCGATTCACATTGTATTAAAAACTTCTCTGTCAATGGAAGAACTTGCCCAATTGAAGCATAAAATCCGCATATTGCTCGCCAGTGAAAATATCCAGCACGCCACCATTGAGTTTGAAACTTCAGATGAAAAATGTATGCTGAACTGCAATTCGTTACAACAATAATTACCTTAAATTTGAATATTTACCTATCTAAATAGATTACATAATATTTATGGTAATTATAATAAACGCAATAGAGACGCGATTAATCGCGTCTCTACTATTTTTTGCTGGCGGAAAGCGTGTCGTTATTGCGAGCGTTAGCGAAGTAATGGCTCATCTGCAAAACCTTGTGTTTTGCGAGAAGGCGCGTAGCGCCAGTATCTTTGTAGCTGTGTGCGTAAGCGCACGGTAAAGGATGTACGGAATATAAACAGAGCAGCGTAGCTGCGATACCTCAATTTTTATTCATTTCATGTTTATGAATTAATTTGCTGTTAAAAAAGATGTCGCAGCTACGCTGCTCAGGGAAAGGTCTGTGTTTTCCAACCGTGCGCTTACGCACACGGCTACTAAGATGTTGCAGCTAAGCTGCTTTTGTTCAGCACGGTTTAAAAGAATTTGCAGAGTAGCCGTTTTACGAA
>JAIRPX010000037.1 GCA_031256775.1 Dysgonamonadaceae bacterium | reverse complement strand
AGGACAAGTACTTATGTAGGTGATTTGAAAACTGATTATCTAAGCCGTTATTTAATATATGATGGATCTCTATTTACAAACAAAGAACGGGAGAGCGTTATTTATCCGCTTCAATTAGATTGGAAAATGGTATATGATGACGATATGATAAAACGCATGATTCAGCTTCTAAAAAATGAATACAGGAAAGAAGAATTTGAATTATTGGTAAACAAATGGATAGCAAATCAAGGACCAGAAAAATATGATCATGCGGCTTTATGGCAAATAGGACTTGAAAATCTGAAAATATTCAAACATACTCAGGACAGTTTGAATAAATATCGGAATCGGGAAATCCATCAAGGATTATATCAATATGACGAAGTTGGTCGATTTTTAAGATGGGATACTATTCCACGCTATTATTTTCTTGTGGATAGTTTTAAGGTAGTCTATCAGAATAAAGCTGAAGATTATTATTTAAATAAAATTCATTTTGATATAAAAAAAATATTATTCGCCTGCTATTATGTTCAGGATAAACGCTTTATAGAACCGATAATCCATATTGCAGAAAACCTTGAAGCATTTGGACTCAAATACAGAGAAAATTCCATAGATTATGCCAGTGAAGTATTGGTGAAAATGCAGGTAGAACCCTATTGTTCCAATTATTTAAGAAAAGTAAGCTTGTCGCTTGAAGAAGTTAAGAAAAAAGATTTTGTTAACGTCATCGTTTTTCTTTCACAAACATTAAATAATCAGGAATCATTTAAGGAATTATCAAAATACCTTCATTCATCCGCTCCGACCCGCGCTTATTTTTCGGAAGACGAGAACGGTGGTATAAGGAATGTAGGAAAAGCCTATGAAGACGCTTTTTTGGAAATTGAAAAAAATATTGAGAATAAAGATTTACAGGAAATGATTCATGCGCCGGATTTTGATTTGGAAAGGGATAGGTTTAAGGTATATGACTGGATGCAAAAGAATTATAAAAAATATAAAATCAGGAGGATTTGGTAAGGTTATGAAAAAGAAAACTATACCGTGCAGTATAGAATATTTCTCAACTTTTGCGGCAAAAAATAGATCACTTTTACCCTATGTGTTTATTGGTGAGCCGTTGTTTATCGTTTACTTCAAAAAATATAGCTAAACAATGATTGAAAAATCAAAAAAATGTAGTACCTTTGTTGCAATTTTTTAATTCAAATAACACATGGCAACAGTCAAAACCTCTTATTTAGGCAATCTACGCACGCAAGCTGAACACTTGCAATCAGGTGCAAAAATCATTACCGACGCGCCTACCGACAATCATGGACAGGGTGCGGCGTTTTCTCCTACTGATCTTTTTGCCGCTTCGTATGCAAGTTGTGCGCTCACTATTATAGGTATAGCTACGCAAACGCATGGCTTTAATATCGACGGAGCAACGGTTGAAACAAGCAAAGTGATGAGCGAAAATCCGCGCCGTATAGCTGAACTGATTGTAAATTTCACATTCCCGCACAATAATTACAGCGACAGGGAACGACGCATAATTGAGGGCGCAATCAAGTCTTGTCCTGTAGCTAACAGTCTGCCTGACAGCCTGAAAATTACGCGGACAATCACTTATCTTGACAAATAAAATATGCTCCAGAAAGCAGGTATATTCCGGTTTCACACTGAATCATACATGTGTGATTTTACAGCAAAGGTAACTTTACCTGTCATTTGCAATTATATGCTTGATGCTGCATCAATTCATGCCAAAGAACGCGGATTCGGTTATGAACGAATGTTGAAAGATAATGTGACATGGGTTTTATCGCGGCTTTCTATTGAAATGAAAGAATACCCAGCTCAAAATCAGTCGCTTATTGTAGAAACATGGGTGGAAAGCGTTGTGCGTCTTTTTACTCAGCGATGTTTCCGGTTTATCGACCAAAATGGGAAAGTAATCGGCTATGCAAGAACTATTTGGGCTGTTATTGACATAAATACGCGCCGTCCTGTTGATATTCTGTCAAGGCTACCGGATTTGTCGAACTATATTAACTTGGAAATGGAATGTCCAATAAGTAAAATGGAAAAAATTTCCGCAGTAGAAAATGTAGAACCAACGATAGGATATACCGTCCGTTACAGTGATATAGACATCAACAAACATACGAACAGCGTGAAATATATTGAACATATTCTCAATATTTTTGGACTGAATTTTTTTAGTGAAAAATTTATCTGCAAATTTGAAATGGTTTATCTTGCCGAAGGAATATTCGGGGATAAGGTGAAATTATATCAAAATAAAATATCTGATAATGAATTTATTATAGACACTAAACGCTGTGATGAATCGCTTTGTAGAAGCAGAATTGTCTGGCAACCGCTTTTCAGTATTTGATTTAAAGATAATATCTTTAAATTGATTTACATTTGACTCGTACTTAACTTATATTTAACTCATTTTTAACGTGAAGAAATTAACTTTATTACTGTTATTTTTATGCTGGACTCTGAGCGTTTCTCCGCAAGAATCCGGCAGTAAGGGGGTGAGATTACTTGCTCGCCCTGCACAAACTGATTCTATCCAGCTCCGCTGGGCTCCAGTCGACAAAGAAACATGGAAATTAGGCAATATGTATGGATATGTCGTGGAGCGTTATACTATTTTGCGCGACGGGCAAGCGATAGAAGACAGGGAACGAAGCATACTTACTGATGTGCCGCTAAAACCGCAAAAATTAGACGTTTGGCAACAATATGAAGACGATAAATTCGTTTCCACTGCGGCAGAGTGTATTTTTGGCGAATCTGTTGTGCCGTTAGTCAGTCCGGCTGCTATTGCCAGAAGATACAAAGAAGAGGAAAACAAATTTTCTTTTGCCCTCTATGCTGCTGATATGTCGCCGCTTACAGCTAAACTTTCGGGCTTGTACCTTGTGGATAAAACAGCGCAAGCCAACGAAAAATATCTTTATATCGTTCACATACCCGCGCCTGATTCAATCCCTGTTGATACAGCTTTTGCTTTTACAGGGCTTTCGGAATATTTTCCCCTGCCTAAGCCGCTTGATTTAACGGCTCGCTGGACAGACCGGCAAGTAACGTTGTCGTGGAACATACTGTATCTTAATCATATATATAATAGCTATATTGTGGAAAAATCGTTAGATGGAGAAAATTATACGCCCATTTCTGAAAACGCATCAATTCAGGCTTCCGATGAAGGCGTAAATCCCGAATGGGCATACCGTAACGATTCCCTGCCTGATAATCAAACAGTCTGGTATTATCGCATACGCGGAATAAATGCTTTCGGCGAAATCGGTCTGCCGAGCGATTCGGTTGTTGGACAAGGACGGTTACAAATTACTGAAGCTCCAGTCGTTACGAATAAGGAAATTATTGAAAACAGGGAAGTTAAATTATCGTGGACTTTTCCTGAAGAAATGAATGAATATATTGGCGGATTCCGTTTATACCGTTCTGAGAAACCGGAAGGAACAAAAGAGAAAATCTATGAAGGAACGCCGCAAGAACGCACTTATTCCGATAATTCACCCGAATTGACCAATTATTATGTCTTGTCGGTTTATGACGGCGAAACCGAAAAATTTGCAATGGGAACAACATACGCCGAACTTATCGACAGTATTCCGCCTGCAATGCCAACCGGACTTGCAGGGAAAATTGATTCTGCAGGAACGGCTTATATAACATGGAATGAAAATACCGACAAAGATATTTACGGTTACCGCCTTTTCCGCAGCAATCATCCCGATTTTGAGTTTATGCCTGTAAGTCCGGCTGAAATAATAGAAACTGCTTATTCAGATACAGTTAATATCAAAACATTGTCGAAGAAGATTTATTACCGGCTACGGGCTGTGGACAAACGTGGCAATCTGTCGGATTTTAGTGAAATACTGGAATTAAAAATCCCAGATTTTATCCCACCTGTATCGCCTGTTATCAAGGAAATAACTGCCGAAAAGGATGGAATATTGCTTGCATGGTACAACAGTTCAAGTTCCGACGTTGTTCGCCATACCATTTTCCGCAAATCGGAAACCGACAGCGCTTTTTTCTTTATAGGCAAGGTTGTTATGCCTGAAATTTTTGAAAAAACATCGACTTACAAAGACAAAAATGTACAAGCCGGAGAGACTTATCTTTATCGTGTAGAAGCTGAAGATGATGCCGGATTACGTTCAATGCCATCTTCGCCTCTGTATGTCAAGGCTTTGGGCGAAAAAACAGCGCAACAAATTGTCTTGAAAGCAAAAATAAATAACAATAACATAACACTTTCATGGACAACCGCTAACAATATTGCGCGAGTACTGATTTACAAAGCAACAGGTCAGGAATCTTTACGTGTTTACGGAAGTTCAACCGAAACGAGTTTTACGGATAAGGAAATTCCTTTTGGAAAAACCGTAAAATATATGATTAAGTTTGTTTATAATGATGGAACAAATTCTGATTTAAGCAATGAAGTAATCCTTAACTTGTAGAAAAATGTATAAAAAGTTGTTTTTCCTGTGGATGGCGCTGTTTATTGCCATCCTCATACAAGCCCAAAATATTGAAACAATGCTCAATGCCCCTGTAATTGCAGCTGATGGCGGTATTACGGTAAATAATATTTCCACTTTTGCGCCAAACGATTCGGCGGCAACAGATCCCTTTGCACTGTATTTGTCGGGAAACTTGAATTTCAGCCTCTTAGGGACAGTCAATTTGCCTCTGACGTTTGCTTATACCAACAAGCAATTGAGCAAAAGTGTTTCACTGCCTTTCAACCGTTTTGCATTAGCGCCTTCATACAAATGGATAAAGGCTTATGCCGGATATACTTCAATGAATTTTTCCCCTTACTCGCTCGCAGGACATGAACTGTTTGGCGGAGGCATGGAACTTACTCCTGATAATGGACTTAAATTCAGTGCTTTATATGGCAGATTGCAAAAATCTTCCAATGGTGCAGATGGCGTCGATCCTGCTTATAAGCGAATGGGTGGCGGATTAAAATTGGAATACCAAAAAGAGAAATATACAGTGAGCGTTAATCTGTTTAAAGCTCAAGACATACAGTCTTCGTTAAAGCTTGTTAATCTTGATAGTTTGCCGCCATTGCCACAGGATAACTTGACTGGCGGAATGAATTTTATCCTTAACGTTGTTAAAAATCTCAGCTGGACAACCGAATACGGATTCAGCGCATTAGACAGAAACGCATACGCTCCATCGGGCGATCAGGCTGTTTATCATGCAGTTAAAACCAGGTTGACGTTTACTGAGAAAATTGGCGAAATCGGTGCAACATACGAATATGTTGCACCAAATTATACAACTTTGGGAGCTTATTATATGACAAACGATTTTGAAAATATAACAGCAAATTTTTCTACTGTCGCAGGAAAATTCAATATCGCTTTGGACGCTGGTTATCAGCACAATAACCTGTATGATCAGAAAAACAGTACTGATTCGCGAATTATTTATTCAGGAAGCGTTTCGAGCAAACTGTCGGAAAAACTGGATATGGCTTTCACATTTTCCAATTTACAGTCGTATTTGTATATTAATGACGTTTATTCGCAGGTAACGCAAACAAATCAGTTCCAGAATTTAGACACGCTGAACGTGACTCAGCTGAATTATACGGCTTCGTTTAATACAAATTTCGCTTTGCAAAACACTCAAGAACAGCGCCAAAATCTGAATTTAAGTTTGATGTATCAAAAATCGGCGGAAGCGCAACAGTATTCCAAGTTTTCGGGAAATGATATTTATAATACTTCTTTAGGATACAGTTTTTCGCTTGTTCCATTGCAGTTCAATGCTTCAGCATCAGTCAATTACAATTATAATAAGATGCCTGAAGATATATTTATGAAGGCTATGACCTGTAATTTTACTTTGCAGAAAAACTTTTTCAAAGAATTAAATATTTCATTAGCATCTACTTACAGTAATATGCAAAATCAGCAGGGGAATATGTCTGACATCTTGAATTTTCGTTTGAGTGGCGGATACACGCTTGCAAAAAAACACAGTTTCAATCTTGCAGCAACCATGCTTCATTCAGCGGTAGAGGATAAAAAACGGATTCAATATGCCATAAATCTTTCTTATGCTTACTCATTCGGAGCGCGGTTGAGCAGGAATGACAGGAAAATGAAATTAGACGCTAATTTTTAGATATATATTTGGAAATATTGTAAAATTTATGTAGATTTGCACTTTCAATTTAGATGTTAAGGTTTAGTTAAAGAAACGTTATGTTAAGTTATGTTAACGGGGGGGGGTAAAATCAATATGTTATTCGGGAAAAATAGTTCTGCGCATATTTTTCCTCTTTTGTGCAGTCGTTTTTTTTCTTTTAAGCGGATGTAAACATCTTTCGGACAGTTCTTTGTCGATAGATGGCGAATTTGTAGAGCCTGACAGCCTGCCATATTACAGGCAACTTAGGGAACTTTCTATAAGTCAGTTCAATGTGAACAATACAGATTCTGCATTCCGGCTGGGAAAGGAAGTCCTGACATGGTGCGAAAGGCAAAAAGCGGGAAATAAGGCAGTTGAAAATTTTAAAGCTGTTGTTTGCAACACAATAGGCGTATATTATCAGCTTGCCGGACAAAACGACAGTAGCATCAGCCTGTTGCTGCAAGCCGAACAGATTTTTCTGAATATTAATAAAAAAGGCGTATTGCCGGACGTCTATATCAACCTTGCAGATAATTATTACGCAAACGGTGATTTTCCACAGTCTGTAAATTATTACAGTAAAGCGCTTTCCCTGTCCGATTCGCTGGATATAAAGGAAAATATACCGCCAATTTGCATCGGATTGGGAACAATTTACGCAAATCTGAAAAATTACAAACTTTCCGATTATTATTTCCAGCAGGTTGAAAACAGGATAGATTCGCTGGATCAGTACACGCAGTATCTTTTTGCAAACAGTCGCGGCAATTACTATTACCAGACAAAAGAATACAACAGGGCGCTGCAATGGTTCATGGAAGCCAATCGCTTTATACAAGGACATTTGCTTGCCACGCGTTCCACAGCAATAAGCGAAGCCAACATAGCTGAAATATATCTGCTGATGCATCAGCCCGATTCTGCAAAACACTATTTAGACAGGGCGGCAAAGATATTGCTTGCGCCTGGCGCCGGAGTGTCAGAGCAGTTTTATGTGAACGGCTTATATGCTTCGCTTTCTTTGGAAATCAACGATTTGCAGGAAGCGGAAAAACGTTTGCTTGCCTTCCGCCATGTCGAACAGATCAACCCGACTTATCTTTATTACAATAACAGGCGGCTGGAAACCCTTTATGCCCGAAAAGGCGACTACCAAAAAGCTTACGAATACCAGACGCAAGCCGGTTTATACAACGACTCGGTTTTGAACATTACAGCGCAAAATAATATTGCAGAAATCGAAATGCGTTATCGTCAGGATACAATTCTTCTTAAACGCGACGCTCTTATTGCTCAGAAAGAACGGAAAGTCGGCGAGTTGAGAAATATCAATAGAATAGCTATAATTGCAGGTATCAGCTTTTTAATAACGGGCGCAATATTTATGTTTTACTATAAAAAAAGGAAAGATCTGCAATATTCGCAAAGAACGGCTGTAATTACCGAGTTGCGCATGGAAAATGTCAGGAACAGAATTTCGCCTCATTTCATGTTCAATGTTATAAATGCCGTCCTGCCATCGCTACGACAGCACAACGATTTAAACCGACCACTACGCCTGCTGGTGAAATCCATCCGCAACAATCTTTCCGTATCGGAAAAAATAGCGGTTCCTTTGAAAGACGAAATTGATATGGTGTCGGATTTCATAGAACTGCGCGAAAGTCTTGGTTACAAACCTGCGTCCATACAGTGGAATATCGGGGAAAATGCAGATATGAACCGGCTGATTCCTTCCATGTGCATACAGATTCCTGTGGAAAATGCCCTGAAATACGCTTTTACGGAAGTATCGGAAACCAATTTTATCTCTATAAACGTTTCCGGTGGAGAAAAAAATCAGTTAAGTATTGAAATAGAAGATAATGGAATAGGATACGTTGAAACGCTCAATCAGGCAAACCAGCATGGGACAGGCAATGGATTGAAAATCCTATACAAAACCATCGAACTGTTAAATACTAAAAATCAACAGAAAATGATTTTTACGATACGAAATAGGAAATACGATAGCCCGGAACAGTGTGGCACAATTGTATCTATTTATATTCCATGTAATTATAAATACGCATTATGAACTCTTAATTGTTATTTATGGAACCCATCACTACAATCATTGTTGACGACGAACCTTCCTGCATAAAAGCGCTTTGCGATGATTTGCAGCAGTATCCCGAAATTGAAATTATTGAAACTATTGCAGAGGTCGAAAAAGCCAGAAAAGCTATCTTGAAGCAGCAACCACAGCTTCTGTTTCTGGATGTGGAAATGCCTTATAAGAATGGTATCCAGCTGTTGCACGAAATAAGCTATGCGTTACATTCCAATATTTGCGTAGTATTTTACAGTGCATACGACAAATACCTGATAGATGCACTGAGGGTGTCTGCTTTCGATTATCTGCTGAAACCCTATCTGCCTGAAGAATTGGAGCAAATCATTGAACGGGTTAAAAACAAAATCAGAAATCAAAGTTCGGATTTTGAAAAATCCATCCGCCGACTGCTGTCCGCCGATCGCGAATTTGCCCTGCAAACCATTAAAGGTCTGATAATCCTTAAACGTTCAAAAATCCTGTATTTCCAGTACTATTCCGATTTGCGTTACTGGCAAATTGTACTGACCGACAATCAGGCATACAGACTCCGAGTGGATATAACTGCCCGCGATATTATGAATATCAGTCTTTCTTTCCATCAGATTAACAAGAATATTATCATAAACATTGATTATCTGGCGTCGATAGACAGCGATTATAATTGTAGGTTTTATCCGCCGTTTGAACATTTGGATTTCATTATTTCGCGACGATATTATATCAACCTGAAAAAAATCCTGGAAATTATTTAGACGCGAAACACGGTAAACGGGAAAAACATTGCATGTTCGATTTTTGATGATATTTAACAGTATCTGCTTATTTGTTCAACTGGCAATCCTGTGCTTTTAGCAATGTTTTCTACAGAAACGCCCAAAGACAGCAGGTTGCGGGCAATTTCGATTTCTCTTTCGTTTCTGCCCTTAGCCAGCCCTATTTCCTCGCCTATTTCTAAACCTTCCCTTTTTGCGTCGGAAATCAGTGTCCGCGCACTCATAACCGCGTCTTTTTCGCGGTCGTAGGCAGCAAGTTCAGCTTTGCTGAATGCGCCTATTTCCATGTAATGGACAGCTTCCTGAATTTCAGGCTGTGCAAGAAGCTCCTGGGGCGCTTTTTCTGTATGCTCGTTTATTTCCGTTAGAAAACGCAACCACTGATTATGAAGTTTCTGCTCTGCACGGTTTTCCGGTTTGAATTTTTGCAGTTCCACAAATACAAATTCAAGTCCCC
>JAIRPX010000164.1 GCA_031256775.1 Dysgonamonadaceae bacterium | reverse complement strand
AGTTGTAACGATTTTCATGTTTGAAGCAGGAATCAATGCCATTTCTTCGTTAAAAGAAGCGATTGTTTTTCCATTTAATAAATCGACAGCTTTAAAACTTACAGCTGCATGAGTAAGGTTTTTTTTCTTTAGAAATTCCTCCAAAGCAGCCGGCTTTTGCGCATAAATAATTACAGAACAAACGATAACCATCATGTTTAACAACATGACTTTCTTTTTGGTAATTGACATTCAATAATGGATTTAATAAAATACAAACAAATATATTTCACAAAAGTACAATCTTTTGCGAAAAAATACAAGTTTTTTTGGGGAACCTGAGAGGTCTTTAGTGTCTACAACCGGGACGCTAAGCGTTGCCTAACCGCCTCAAAAGTAATCACAGCCGTCGATACCGAAACATTCAACGAATCAATTTTTCCCCTCATCCGGATTTTTATCCTCTCATCGGCGTTTTTCAGCCAAAACGGTGACAGGCCATCAGCCTCCGTTCCCATAACGATAGCCGATGGACCTCTGAAATCGGTATCCTGATACCATTGAGAGGCTTGCAATTCGGCTGCAAAAGTCCGTATATGTCTTTCTTTCAGGAAAGATAAAGCTTCGGCATTTTCCGAAACGGCAACCGGAACGGTAAAGACACAACCGACACTGGAACGGATAGTATTCGGATTGTAAACATCCGTCAGCGGATCGCACACGATGAGTGCATCGACGCCTGCCGCATCCGCAGTGCGAAGGATAGCGCCCAAGTTCCCCGGTTTTTCAACCGATTCAAGAAGAATGACAAAAGGATTTTCCGGCAAATGTAAAGACGACAAACTGTGATCTTTCGGCTTTGCTACAGCTAAGATACCGTCGGAACCTTCACGGTAAGCTATTTTTTCAAAAACTGCCGCCGATACTTCGTAGCGAATTTTGGGATGAATGGACTGGAGCGCTTCGGGATAATCTGTTTTTGCAAAAAGTTCAGGACAATAAAACACGGAATCAAAACAGTAAGCGCCGGCTAAAGCCAAACTGATTTCGCGTGCTCCCTCGATGACGAAAAGTCCTTGAGTTTTCCGCTCTTTCGATTTAGCGCCTAATTTTTGTATATTTTTTATCCGGCTGTTTTGAGAGCTGACTATTCTTTCCATTATTTTTCCGTTCGGCGACTGATAATTGCGACATATAATTGCAGAATTGCGGAAACAAACAAAGCGGCAATCCATTCGTTTCGTTTCTGAAACATGAGGTAAGAAGATACGGGCAATAGAATGGCCGCGATTGATTGCTGAATATTCAACCTTTTCAGGCGCAAATTATTCCCGCGATAGGGATTGCTCAGATAAGCGACTGCAACACCTGCGCCCGAAACAGCGTATATATATGGAATATATTTATTATCAGTAATATACAAAGCAGCTGATGTCACAAGAAAAATCGCACAAGCGTAAAAAAAGTAGTTTTTAAAACGTGCAGCCATTTTATTCCGTGATTATGAACAGTTCTTCGTTAGGCTTAGTCATCAAATACTGTTCTCGTGCATATTTTTCCAGACTTTCTTCGCTGCTTTTAATGGCATTCAGTTTTTCAAGATTTTTTTCTTTTTCTTTGGCGTAATATTCAATTTCGCTCTCTAAACTCTTGATTTGTTGGTTATAAGAAATCCGTCTTAAAATTGTACTGTCTCCGACAAAGAACGTGAGGACAGCAAAAATAATGACGGTAATCCAATATTTATTCATTTTATGCCGGTACTTTTCAAATATTTCAACCCAATTTTTCATACGTAAATAATTTGTTATATATATCTAATAATTAGTATATTAATTAATAATTTTCGAGTTTAGACAAAATAAAAGAGAGCATTTGTCGTAAGATAAATGCGATTGGTTAGAGGGAAAAGAATAAAAACAGACAAGAAGTTTAAAATTTCACACACGTGTTTGTTGGCACTGCTATTGATGCTTGTCTGTCAGCTTTCCTGTTCGTCTTGTGTCCCTGCACATGCTTGATATGCGAAGCGTTAACTGTCCGGCATATCAAGCCCGAATGCTCAGGCACATCGTAAACAGGCTTCCAGTAAACCCCTGTGTTTTCCATCGTTACATGGCTTATCCTGTTTTCCAATAACCATTCTCTCAATTCTGTCAAAGAACTCGTTGTGGCCCGGTATTCGCATGTTTCCCTGCGAAGTCCTTCGCCATCATAGTTGCTACTATTACTTTTTTATGTACGTCAAGCCCGCAACCGCTGCTTACTGCCTGAGTAAAGTGCACTACGGCACCTACATTCCCTTGCTGATTTCCGGTGTTCATCTTTTTAAACCTTTTTATAGTTCTGCGGCTTATTCCACTGCAAAGGTCTGAAAAAAATCCCGATTGCCCGATTGCTCTCGATTACCGGATTTTCATTTGCTTGGGCGTCGATTTCACGTTATGGAGGTTTCATATGTACATAATTTGTTTTTTAGATGTCATATGGAACCCACTTCATTGTTGACTACGTCTATTACTTCGTAAGTCATGCTCTCTGGTGCAACTTTTGCATGCGGGTTTCATACTAATACTTTTTCAAAACTTAATTTGCAAAGATACATAAACATTTTGAGAAAGTGCAAGCACGTACAATAAAAATCAAGTCCACTCCCCACCACATACCGTACTCGAAGTACACAATTCTGTATTTTTTGTAATTTAGAGGATGTAAATTTAATATTAAACCTAAAATTCAGCGGATTATGAATACAAAGAGCTGTGGACTTAACGTCCACAAAGATGGTGTTTTTTGCTGTATATTAGGCAAAAACAAGGAAGAAATATTGTTTCAGGGTCGTTTCGGGACTCTGAAACCCGAACTCGATAAGTTGCGCAAAACATTGATAGAGAACGGATGAGGACAGGTTGCAATGGAAAGTACCGGCATTTACTGGATACCGTATGGAATGTATTGCTGCATGATTTTGAATTGAAACTTGCCAACACGTATTTTATCAAGCAATTGCCCGGTCGCAAGAGCGATGTGAAGGATGCCCTGTGAATTGCCGAATGTTTGCAAAAAAACAGTATCAAGGGTAGTTATGTTCATGATACGGTTGTACAGCAAATGCGGCAATATGCTCGCCGTTACCATCAGTTGAACAAAAAACCTGTCCGTTGCGAACAACATTTGGACAATTATTTGCAGAGCTGCAACATTCGTTCCTGCAATTATGTTTCAAGAGCGGGGAACAATGTTTCACTACGCAAGGTAATAACAGCTATTGTTGGCGGCGAACGCGCCCCCCTGTTAAACTTTGCAGACTGGTTCATGGACGTATCCGTAACAAACACGGAGAGAAAACTATCTCCAACTCTCTGGCCGGCGTCATAATGGACGCGGATGTTGAAATGTTCAAACAATCTTTGGAAGAAATGGAATTACTTGAAAAACAGCAGGCTGCGTACATTAATCATTTGAAAGAACCGGCAATGAAACATTTTGCAGGGGAAATCTCGTTGATGTGTACAATTCCGGGCATTCAACGTTTAAGCGCTATGTGTATTCTGGCGGAAATTGGTGGGGATATGAAAGCCTTTCACAATGCTTCGGCACTGGTGGGATGGGCAGGATTACGTCCGCGAAACGAGAAAACTTCGGAAAAAATCAGTTCAAGAAAAATTCTGTACGGAAACAAATATCTGCTTCAAATGCTGGTACAGTGCGAATGGGCGGCGGGAGTGTCAAACAAAAATTCCCTCGGAAAGAAATACTACATTCTATCTAAACGAATGAAGTCGCAAAAGGCGATGATGGCTATTACTCGCAAATTGCTGGTAGTAATCTACAATGTTTTGAACACAAAACAGCCTTTTGATGAAACGAGGAATATGCAGCCGTCGGCTGCATAACTAAAAGTTTGTGTCATAAGCAAACTTTTCCGACTGTATTTAAGTCCCGTAACTTTGTGGCGAGTTATATCCAGTTTTTCGCAAATTGAACAGCAAATGCAGCCGGCAATGAAAGCGCGTATGAGTTAAGAAAAACTCGAAGAGAAAAGTATTTTATTCTTTTAATCTCATCAAAGAGGCAACTTTTGAGCTGCCCATGATATAATATTATACCTGTATGAAACCCAGATCACCTTAAACGCCTGATGACCAATA
>JAIRPX010000300.1 GCA_031256775.1 Dysgonamonadaceae bacterium | reverse complement strand
GAGGTAAAAATTATTCATTATTACGACACGCTACAATCGGTTCAGGAAGAAGGACTGGAACAGATTCGTCGTTATCGCGACCATATTGATGCAGCCGCTCCTGCCTACCTTGTCATTTTGACCGCCGTCCCGAAGCTAAAAACAAAACTTGGGAAGAACGGATTGGCTGGGAACAGGCTGATGATATTACGGTAGTGAGGTGCTGATATAAAAAAACAGTACAAGTTAGGATTAATTAACCAAAATCCGCAGCTCATCTTCCAAGCACGTATTTTACAGCTAATCTGATTACTTGTTTTTTTGGAAGAAATGACATTTTGTATATTTTATATAAAATAATCAAAGCCTTAAAAAGAGAGAAAGAGCGGACAATAAGATATGTCATGTATTCTCTGTCTGTTTTTCTTTTTTCCAATATTTGATTTACAAGAAATGCTTCATCTTCGTTTTGTGGCTGTAAATTAATATTTTCGTCGAACCATCTGTCGTATAAAATCGTCGCCTGTAATTTGCTGTATGCCAACGCGATATTTTTCTGATTGGAAATATTTATTTCAGAACTTCTAAATGAGAAAAGTACTTGATTTGTAATAGCTATTCCATTTTTAGCCATAAAATCTACTGTAGCTGCATCTGAATGCCATGCCGCAGGAAAATCTATAAAGCCTCCAGCCTTTTTTAATACTTTATTATTAAAAACATAGTTGGATACGCAGGAAATCATTCCTTTTCTGCGATTATACATAAAGTCTATTAATGAAGAATATTGTGAAAAATGCGGATCAATTTCTATGATCTTGTTTTTTTTGTTAATTTTTTTAGTTCGGGCTTTATATATGTTAATGTCAGGATAAAGAGCGATTAAACGATTTATTTCAGATAGAAAATCTTTTTCGTAAACATCGTCGTCTGAGGCTAAAATCAAAAAATCACCTTTAGATAACGAAAGACAGTGATTCCAGTTTTTTACCAAATTTTTACCGCCAATGTTTTCTTCATTATGATGATAAACGATACGTGAATCGTTAAATGAATTAACAATTTCATCTAAATTTTCAGGCGAAGCATCATTAACTATCACCAACTCGAAATGAGTATAAGATTGCTGCAGAATACTTTGTATTGCTTCTTTAAGATATTTTTCCTTGTAAGCAGGCAATACAAATGAAAAAAAATAATCCATTACTGTTTATTGTATTCTTATATATCGGAATTTACATTAAATTTATTTAAAAATGTATAAATATTTCCAGGAAAATCATCTCCGGAATCGTGAAATGCGCCAATAATATACTTTCCTTTCCAAACAGCGGGAATATTGCCGTTATACCGGTCTTTAATCAAAAGGTTTCCTTCCGTAAAATCCTGAGGCTGTTTAGTAAAATTGAAATATTCGTCCAAAATACGTTTTGCGTTATCAGGAGTTTTTCCGTCAATGACAAATAGTTGCATCACGCTTCCATTGAAATTATAATTGCATGTATATACAGGTTTTAAAAATTCATGACCAATATAATTCAATGTTACATACGATTGAGTATAAGGAATTAAGCCTTCTTTTGGAAAAAAACTGAAAATAGCCGGATAATCTGGAGCATCATCAATTTTTTTTGCCATATTCAGAGCTATTTTTTTAAAAACCTCAACAATATCCTCTATCTCAATATTGCTTGTCCATAATTTTACATAAATGCTGCCCGAAAAGAAAAACAAACCGTAATCATCTCCCTGCGCTTCACCGCCAATGCCAGGATAGAAAGTCATATCCGTAGAACGCTCAGATGCGTACATGCCAAAAGCATCTTCCGGCGTAGCATGACGGTAAGCTTGTATCGTGATGTAGTCATCACCTTGCGTATATTGCATACTTGTCATTTCTTGAAAATTATTTTCGAGGAACAAAGGCGCTGCACCATTGATGCGTTCATACAGATTTTCACGATTAAATACTTCAATATCAGGAGAAACAGTCCACTTTTCAACAACAGGCAACGCTGCATGTAATTCCTCCGGAGTTTGCGCAAAAAACGGTTTCACCAAACATAAAAGACTAAGGATGAGAATAATAAGCGATTTCATTTTATGTCAGGAAATAAGACGGTACATTAACAATTGGCGTAATTGCCGCTATTTTATCGGAAATATTAAAGCCCGAAGGACAGGTAGCTTTACAAGTTTCACATCCTGAACATTCGTTACCTGTCAGCGCCAAGTCCATTAAAGTTTCTTTCGAAAGAGCAGGATATTTATAACCATAATTATACATATAAGCTCGCATGATTGCAGGAATTGGTAATTTTTTGGTACACTGCTGAATACAGTTTCCGCAATTTTGGCAATAAAGCATTTCTTTTTCCTGCAAGTTTGCTAAATAATTTTTGTCTTTCTGTTGCAATTCGGGCGAATAAGCTGCTTCGAGGCAATTATCCAGCAAATCAAAACTTGTGAATCCTGGAATAGCGGTAGTTATATTTTGATTTTGCCAAACCCAGCGCAAACAAGCTGCGCCATCAACCTGTTTTTTCCCTTCGGCGTCTTCTACTCCACCAGCCATTGTTTTCATGGCAACAAAGCCCATACCTGCGTCTATTCCTCTCTGAATAGCGGCATTTAATTCTGGAAGAATATCCAGCTTGAAATTGTAGCTGATTAAGCACACTTCATATATTCCTGCTTCTATGGCTTCATCAATTTGACCTGGCTTGTTTGCATGAGTTGAAAATCCAATATGCCTTATTTTTCCTTCTTCCTTGAATTTTTTCAGCATTTTCACCATGCGGGGATTTTTTAAAGCTCCAAAATCTTCGATGGCATGAGTATAAAAAATATCAACATAGTCCATCTGCAAACGCCGAAGACTGGTATTCAGCAAGTCTTCGTATTCCTGTTCAAAATTGTCCGATTTGAGATTCGCTTTTCCCTTCGTTGCAATCGTGAATGTGTTGCGATCTTTATCGCGAAAGAAAGCTCCCAACATTTCTTCATTTTTCCCGTTTTGATAACCGTGAGCCGTATCAAAATGAGTTAATCCTGCATTGTAAGCCGCTCTTACGACAGCCGGATTATCTGCGCGCATTACGCCCATACTTAAAACAGGAATTTCCAGTCCCGTTTTGCCCAATACGCGGGTGGGTATTGCTTTTTTAGTTGCATTTTCTTTCATCAACGGGCGTGCAACAACATTTGTAGCTAACGCGCCAGCGCCTGCAAGCGCTGAAATACCTAAAAACTTTCGTCTATCAATCTTTTTCATTTTTTATTGTTTTATTTATTGACAATTGAACGACAAAAATAATCATTTTTTTCAACAACAATAGCCTAAATGTTCAAAAATCGTTTTATCTGTAATAAAATCTTCCGTTTTCGCTTTCAATAATCAGTTCTTTCTTATCCGAGCTTTCTACAGATCCAATAATCTTAGCATCAATTCCAAACAATTTTGAAATTGTAATTACCTCATTTGCAAATTTTTCCGGAATATAAATTTCCATACGATGCCCCATATTGAAAACTTTGTACATTTCCTGCCAATCTGTACCGGATTGTTCCTGAATAAGATTAAACAGAGGCTGGACAGGAAACAAATTATTTTTGATAATCCTTAGATTTTCCACAAAATGCAGTATCTTCGTTTGCGCCCCGCCGGAAACATGTATCATTCCATGTATTTGTGAACGCAACCCGTCCAATATTTTTTTAATTACCGGAGCGTAGGTGCGAGTTGGCGAAAGTACTAATTTTCCCACATCAACTCCAATATTTTCAATAGCTTCCGTTAATTTTTTTTGTCCGGAATAAATTAAATCAAAAGGCGTATTAGGATCGTAACTTTCAGGATATTTTTCTGCCAGATATTTTGCAAAAACGTCATGACGGGCGGACGTCAGACCGTTGCTGCCCATTCCTCCATTGTATTCTTTTTCGTAAACAGCTTGTCCGCAAGAAGATAGACCTACAATCACGTCTCCGGCTTGAATATTGGCATTATCAATAACGTCCGAGCGTTTCATGCGGCAAGTAACTGTACTGTCGACAATGATTGTCCGGACTAAATCGCCAACGTCAGCCGTTTCGCCGCCGGTAGGATAAATATGTACTCCCAAATGGCTTAATTCTTCGCACAACTCATTAGTACCCTGTATGATAGCGGAAATAACCTCGCCTGGAATAAGATGCTTGTTACGCCCAATAGTCGAAGAAAGCAGGATATTATCTGTTGCGCCGACGCAAAGCAAATCGTCAATATTCATTATCAAAGCATCCTGGGCAATACCTTTCCAAACCGACAAATCGCCCGTTTCACGCCAGTACATATAAGCCAAAGCCGATTTTGTACCCGCTCCATCAGCGTGCATAATATTACAAAAGGCAGGGTCGCCGCCCAAAATATCAGGAATAATTTTACAAAAAGCTTTTGGGAAAATGCCTTTGTCAATGTCTTTTATAGCATTGTGTACGTCTTCTTTCGAGGCTGAAACCCCGCGTTGCATGTATCGTTGATTACTCATTTGTATTAATTTTTGACAAAGGTACAGAATCTTTGCGTAAATTTCAAGGATTATACTTTAAGCGGTTTAATTTTGTGCAACGTCCTTGCGAACGTTAGCGAAGCAATCCGGAAAGTAGTTATCAGTTATCAAGTTACAGTTATCAGTTTTTAGTTATCAGTTTTTAGTTATCAGTTTTTTACTGGATTGATTCAGGCTTCGCCTTCGCAATGACGTTGCACAAAACAATGCCGTGCAGAGTATAATAATCATCAGGAGAGATTTATATCTGTTTTCCTTTGTAAACAGTATAAAAAATATGCCAATTTGTCACTGTTATGAGGATGGCATATCTTTTGCTGATTCTACTTCAAAAAATAATATGAAAAATATAACAAACAAAAAAATAATAAATTTATGGGAAAAATAATTGGAATAGACTTAGGAACAACAAACTCTTGCGTGGCAGTTATGGAAGGTAACAATCCCGTTGTTATTCCTAACAGCGAAGGTAAAATGACGACTCCTTCTATCGTGGCATTTGTTGATAATGGCGAACGAAAAATTGGCGATCCTGCTAAACGTCAGGCAATTACCAATCCTACAAAAACCATATTCTCTATTAAAAGATTTATGGGCGAAACGTTTGACCAGGTGAGTAATGAAATTACGCGCGTTCCTTATAAGGTAGCGCGAGGCGATAATAATACGCCAAGGATTGATATTGACGGACGACTTTATTCTCCGCAGGAAATTTCCGCTATGGTTCTTCAGAAAATGAAGAAAACGGCTGAAGATTATCTGGGACAGGAAGTTAACGAAGCCGTTATCACGGTTCCAGCTTATTTTAACGATTCGCAACGTCAAGCAACCAAAGAAGCAGGGGAAATTGCCGGTCTTAAAGTAGCGCGTATCATCAACGAACCGACTGCTGCCGCTTTAGCTTACGGCTTAGATAAATCAAATAAAGACATGAAAATCGCCGTATTTGACCTCGGCGGTGGTACATTCGATATTTCAATCCTCGAATTGGGCGACGGAGTTTTTGAAGTGAAATCAACCAATGGCGATACGCATTTGGGCGGCGATGATTTTGATCACGTAATTATAGACTGGCTGGCGGAAGAATTTCTGAAAGACGAAGGACTTGACTTGCGCAAAGACGCAATGGCTTTGCAACGTTTGAAAGAAGCCGCTGAAAAAGCAAAAATAGAATTGTCGAGTTCATCTTCCACCGAAATTAATTTGCCGTATATCATGCCTGTAAACGGTATGCCGAAACATTTGGTAAAAACATTGACACGCTCTAAATTCGAGCAACTGGCAGACAAACTAATTCAAGCGACAGTAGCTCCTTGCGAAAAAGCGTTGAAAGACGCAGGCATGAAAGCTTCTGATATTGACGAAGTTATACTTGTGGGCGGTTCCACTCGTATTCCCGCCATCCAGACGCTTGTGGAAAAAATATTCGGCAAAACGCCTTCCAAAGGAGTAAACCCCGACGAAGTGGTTGCCATCGGCGCATCCATACAGGGCGCGGTATTGACGGGCGACGTGAAAGACGTTTTGTTGCTCGACGTTACTCCTCTTTCTTTGGGAATAGAAACGATGGGAAGCGTGATGACCAAGTTGATAGAAGCCAACACCACGATTCCGACCAAGAAATCGGAAACTTTTACTACTGCCGTAGACAATCAACCGTCGGTTGAAATACATGTTTTGCAAGGCGAACGTCCTTTGGCAAGAGACAATAAAACCATTGGACGCTTCCATTTGGACGGTATCATGCCTGCTATGCGCGGCGTACCACAGATTGAAGTATCGTTTGACATCGACGCCAACGGTATTTTGAACGTATCAGCCCGCGATAAGGCAACCGGCAAAGAACAAAGCATTCGTATCGAAGCGTCCAGCGGTTTGAGCGACGCCGAAATTAAGCGAATGAAAGACGAAGCCGCAGCCAACGCCGAAGCAGACAAGAAGGAAAAAGAACGCATCGACAAATTGAATCAAGCAGACAGCCTGATTTTCCAAACGGAGAAACAACTCAAAGAAATAGGCGATAAACTTCCGGCAGACAAGAAAACGCAAATCGAATCGGCGCTCGGAAGACTGAAAGACGCTCACAAAGCGCAGGATATTGCCGGTATTGATGCTGCAATGGCAGAAGTTAATTCTGCTTTTCAGGCTGCAAGTCAGGATATGTACAATGCTCAGCAGCAAGCCGGAGGCAATGCTCAAGGCAATCCTTTCTCCGACCCCAATGGTCCTTTCGGCGGACAAAACCCTAATGGCGGCGGACAACAGCCACCCAAAAATGACGGCGGGGTTACGGATGTGGATTTTGAGGAAGTGAAGTAAGAGCTTTCACAAAGCAACTACCTGAAATAGATAAAAAGCGGTAATACAATTTGTTACCGCTTTTTTTGTTGATAAATATTTATTGTATATTTCAGACCGGTTTAGAGGGAAATATCAGGAAGTTCATAGAAGAATTGTACATTTTTGTAACAAGTTGGCTGCGAAATCGCAATACGCTTGAATATATATGGATATGGGAACGGGTTTATAACCCAAATTTTAATTATGTCGAATTAAACATAACTAAAAGCAATGCAGAATTTAACAGTCTTAGAGTCAGCGTAAAAGAATTGATGGAAAAAAATGGCAGAATATTGTAATATAACGATAGAATAAAAATCCGTCTTTCCTGTGTGCTGTTTTTGCCCTGAAAATGTGCATTGAAAAAAGAAAGAGGAAAAAATTTTCGTAGGTAATATCGCTCGGTAGAAAAGTCTACATTCCTAACGGAATGAAATGTAATCAACTAAAAATAAAAGATTATGTCCTCGCATTATAATTTAAAAAACTTCATCCTAATCCTTTTTAATAAATCCATTTTTCCCTTTTCTATTTTTAAAAAAGGAACTTGTGTTGCGCCAAACTCTCGATAAGTATGTTCTACGCCACGAAGCATTGAACCGTAAAAATCGAATGAACTAACCTGCCCCGACAAATCATTAATCGCCGTCCATAACGCCAAAAATTGTCCTCCTGATTTCCGGAATGTCTCGCTAAACCCGCACGCCATCAAATATGCGCAATTTTCTTGCCAAACAACAAATGCAACTGCATGTAAACGGTTTTCCGTGTCGTATGCGCCCCAAATATCTCCCTGATTCCGGCGGCGAGAACATTCTATCAATTTTCTAAGTATTTCATGAGAATAAGGTTTCATTCCTTGCCTCCGGTATGTTTGGGCATTGATTTCAAGAAACAAATCTGTTGGAACATCTCGCTTTACAGTCAATTGAAATTTATTTTTTGCCTTTTGAATGTTTCGCGAAATATTTTCGCATAATCCATTCCACAATTCATCCGTATTACTTATATCTGGCAAAATATAGGTGTAGCATGTTGTTTGCCGAAAGCCGTTCCAATAAAATGGCAACCAGTCAGTGAACGAACAGTGAAATGTCTGGAGAAAATAATGGTATTTTGGAAAACGCTTGATAAAGTCCTCGCATATAGCCTGCTTCCTGAACAGGTTATGAGAATATCGACAGTTCTCAAAATCGGGGTTAAACCAGACGCCCATCGTTTGAGTATAAGGCGGCATGAAAATAATACCTTTACAGGGTGTATGATAAGGCATTGAGGCTTCAATCTTTCCATTTTTTAGATAAAGGAGTACATCCCAGCCTGATTCCCCGCATACACAATCCAACCACCAATCGCGGGAATATATAGGGATGGAAAGTTCCTGTTTACAAAGAATTTTGTAGAGTTCTTTTTCTGTCATGAATCAAATTTTTAACAAAGGTAATTTTTTTCAAAACTCTTTGCAAATAAAAATATTAGTGTTTTATAGCTTCTCTCAGGATATAGCCTTTTTAATTCGCAACAGTTTTTCCAGCAACGTTTCCAGCAGATCCAGTTTTAGCATATTAGCGCCGTCCGACAATGCTTTGTGCGGTTCTGGATGTGTTTCGATAAACAAACCGTCTGAACCTGCGGCAATTGCTGCTTTTGCTATTGTTTCAATCATCTGAGGCAAACCGCCACTTACACCGCTCGCCTGATTGGGCTGTTGCAAAGAATGTGTAACATCCATAACCACAGGAAAACCAAATGTTTGCATTTCAGGAATACCTCTGTAATCAACAACGAGATCTGTATAGCCAAAAGTTGTTCCGCGCTCTGTCAGAATAACTTGATCATTTCCACTGTCAACAATTTTTTGCGCAACAAATTTCATGGCAGATGGCGACAGGAACTGTCCTTTTTTCACATTGACTATTCTGCCCGTTTTTGCAGCAGCAACCAGCAAATCAGTTTGCCGACAGAGGAAAGCCGGAATCTGCAAAATATCTGCATATTCTGCAACATATTCTGCATCATGCGTTTCATGAATGTCGGTAACGGTTGGAATATTAAGACTTTCTCTCACTTTACGCAGAATTTTCAGCGCAGCTTCATCGCCTATTCCAGTGAAAGAGGCAACGCTTGAACGGTTCGCTTTTTTGTAGGAAGCCTTGAAAACGTAAGGTATCCCTAATATGTCGGTAATTGTACGTATCTTTTCTGCAATATGCAACACTGTTGCTTCATTTTCTATAACACAGGGACCTGCAAGCAGAAAGAACGTTTCTTTTTTTAATAAATCATTTAGAGTAAGCATCTTATACAGTCTTTTTATTTAATTCAGGCAATAAAGATACAAAAAAAATATAAATTAGACGCTGTCTTCCAAACTGATCATTTTTGCCGCGATGTCTTTTAATTTGAATTTCTGTATTTTACCGCTTCCGGTTAAGGGATATTCTTTGACAAAGAATACATATTTGGGTATTTTATGACGCGCTATCTTTCCTCTACAAAATTCTTTAACATCTTCTGCGGTCAGGGCTGAATTTTCATACTGTATAATAAAAGCGCCGACTTCTTCGCCATATTTATCGGAAGGAACACCAACAACCTGTATGTCCTTTATGCCATCCATACGGTAAAGAAATTCTTCTATTTCGCGGGGATAAATATTTTCTCCTCCCCTGATAATCATATCTTTAATTCGTCCTGTAATTCGGAAATACCCGTTTTCGTCTTTTATTCCCAAATCGCCGGAGTGAAGGAATCCGTTTTTATCAATTGCTTCAGCTGTTGCTTGAGGATTCTTGTAATAACCTTTCATCACTAAATAGCCCCGACAGCAGACTTCTCCCTGTACGCCGTTTGGACATTCTTCTCCTGTTTCGGGGTCAAGTATTTTGACTTCCGTGAAAGGATAGTCTTTTCCAACTGTGGTACAGCGGTTTTCAAATGAATCTTCAATAACCGAATGTGTCATGCCGGGAGAAGATTCGGTTAAGCCATAAACGCTTGTAATATATGTAACGTGCAGTTTTTCTGTTACTTTTCTCATCAATTCTATCGGGCAGAGCGATCCAGCCATGATTCCGGTACGCAAAGAAGTAAGGTCGAACATCGAAAACATCGGGTGATCCATTTCTGCAATAAACATTGTTGGGACGCCATATAAAACAGTACACCGCTCTTTGTGTATCGAAGCCAAAACGAGTAACGGGTCGAACCGTTCAAGCATTACCTGGACGCTTCCGTGAGTCAAACATGCCATTGTTGCCAGAACAACTCCAAAACAGTGAAACAAAGGTACGCAGCAACACAGCTTGTCATCTTGTGTGAAGTCCATTCCAACTCCGGTGAAATATCCGTTGTTGACAATATTGTAATGGGAAAGCATGACGCCCTTCGGAAAGCCTGTCGTTCCTGACGTATATTGCATATTCACTACATCGTGGCAATTAACCTGCGCCTTCTCCCTGTTAAGGTCTTCATTTGAAATATTTTTTCCCAGCAACAGCAATTCAGCCGTGTTATACATGCCGCGAAATTTTTCCTGTCCGATAAAAACAACATTTTCCAGGCAGGGAAACTTTTCGCTTTTCAAATAACCGCGTTGGGAAGTTTTCAATTCGGGAAGCATAGTATTAACCATATCAACATAGTTTCCGTCGAAAACGCCTTCTGCAATACACAAGGTATGAATATCGGAATCCTTCACCAGATATTCCAGCTCGTTTTGTTTATAATTTGTATTAACAGTAACAACAACAGCTCCTATTTTGGCGGAAGCATAAAGGAAAGTAAGCCAGTCGGGAACGTTAGTAGCCCATACTCCTATGTGTTTTCCATATCCAACGCCGATAGACAGTAACCCCTTTGCCATATTATCAACTCTATCGTTGAATTGCTTCCAGGTAAAACGTAAATTTCGGTCGGAATACACCAAATATTCTTTGTCGGGGGTTTTTTCTGCCCAATATTCAAGCCATTGCCCAATTGTTCTTTCAGATAACTGCATTTTCAGTTGTTTAATTATTTTTATAAAGGGGTATAAATCACTGCCAATATTTTTGCATTTTGCGAATTTGCGGCATGAACATGGTGGGCAACAATTGAATCGTAATAGATACTGTCGCCTTTTTCAATAAGATAGGAGTTCTTACCATAAACAATTTCAACCGCGCCTTCCAGACAATAAATAAATTCTTCACCCTCGTGCGATGAAAGTTCAAAGTCGACATTCCCCTTTTCCACTTCCATATTGATGATGAAAGGCTCCATGTGACGACCAGCCTTGTCGGAAGACAAAGCAAAATAGTTCAACATATTATTAGGCATTTGCTGATTATTGGAAAATCGAATACTTTCCCTGTGTTCATCTCCTCTCGACACAACCGGTCCTGATTCGTCGTGATCGTCCAGGAAAGTACCCAACCTTACTCCCAGAGTCCTTGCAATTTTAATCAGGGGAGCCAGAGAAGGAAAATCCTTATCGCTTTCAATCCACTCAATTTGTTCCTCATCCAATCCTGAACGCTTAGCCATTTCCTCAATGCTTATCGACTGCGATTCTCTAAGAGTTTTAATTCTGTTACCTATTATTTTATTCGTATTCATACACAAAGAATATTAGTATGTCATAAATTCGTGTTAATTACCGGCAAAAGTAAAGAAAAATTTTCAAAATGCAAAATTATAGTTTTAAAAACAGGATAAGTGTTATTAATTATGAAAACAAATCATTCAATTGATTATAATGTTCAATTAAAACTGTAACTTTGCCGGAAATTTTTATAAAGAGGAAATGAATAATTTATTATCTGGCGAAGAGCGCAACGAGTTTTTAAAAACTTACCGCAAACTGTTGGAAAGCGCAAAAGATACAATTTTGCCCGATGATTCGGCAAAAGTCAGGAATTTTTTTTCGCTTGCAATGGAACGAAATTTTTATGAAAAGGACGTTTATGGATTAGATATGCTGAGCAGGACGCTCCATACAGCATTGATTGTATCGGAAGAAATAGGACTTAAAAGAGCGTCTGTTCTTGCGACGCTTCTTTCGCCATTAACGGCTAATAATCAATTAAATATAAAAGAAATAGAAAACGCTTTCGATTCTGATACTGCCGGAATTATCCAGCGATTGGGTAAAATGCACCAGTTGTACTCTAAAAATGTTGCCATCAACAGCGAAAATTTCCGCACGCTGCTTCTGTCTTTTGCAGAAGACGTGAGGGTGATTTTGATAATGATTGCAGAACGCCTTTACCTGATGCGCGTGGCAAAAAAGCTTACAAATGAAGAACTTCGATTGCAGATTGCCGCCGAAGCATCATATCTCTACGCCCCTCTTTCCCACCGTCTGGGTCTGTATAAAATAAAGTCGGAACTGGAAGATTTGTCTTTAAAATTTCAGGACAGGGAGATGTATGATTTCATAGCCCGTAAAATCAATGAAACCAAACGCTCTCGCGATCAGTATATTGCGGAATTTATTGCCCCGCTTGAAAGCAAGCTGAAAGAACTGAACCTGAATTTCGATATAAAGGGGCGCACCAAATCAATCCATTCCATACGGAACAAACTGCTGAAACAGCAAATTGAGTTTGAGAATATTTACGATTTATTCGCTATCCGAATCATTCTCGACACGTCGATAGAAAAGGAAAAGGCGGAATGTTGGCAAGTCTATTCGATTGTTACGGATATGTACCAGCCCAATCCTAAGAGGATGAAAGACTGGCTGTCTATTCCCAAGAGCAACGGTTATGAATCTTTACATACAACAGTTATGGGA
This sequence comes from Dysgonamonadaceae bacterium, assembly GCA_031256775.1. Lineage (GTDB taxonomy): Bacteria > Bacteroidota > Bacteroidia > Bacteroidales > Azobacteroidaceae > Azobacteroides. The sequence goes on along the minus strand of JAIRPX010000300.1, from coordinate 3,131 downwards.
CCCGGCGGACGCTGGGTGGAGGTGCAGATCCGCACAAAACGCATGGACGAGATTGCTGAAAAAGGATTGGCTGCTCACTGGAAATATAAGGGATTAAAGAGCGAAAACGGACTTGATAACTGGCTGAACAACATACGCGAAGCGCTTGAAAACAAGGATTCTTCTTCTGTCGATTTGATTCGCGACTTCAAGATGGATTTGTATGACGAGGAAATTTTTGTTTTCACTCCAAAAGGAGATTTGTTCAAATTGCCGCAAAATGCTACTGTACTGGATTTTGCGTTTGCCGTTCACACCGGACTGGGGTCGAAGTGCATGTCGGCAAAAGTGAACGGGAAAAATGTACCGATCAAATACAAACTTCAAAGCGGCGACCAGGTTGACATACAGTCATCGCCTAATCAGTCGCCTAAACAGGACTGGCTAAACTTTGTCGTTACATCCAAAGCTCGCGTAAAGATCAAGCAATCGTTAAAGGAACAATCGGCTAAGCAGGTCGAATTTGCTAAGGAACTGCTTCTCCGCCGTTTCAAAAACCGTAAAATTGATGAAGACGAATCCAAACTGATGCGTCTGATTAAGAAAAAAGGATATAAAACGGTTACAGATTTTTATGCCGATATTGCTGCCGAGCGCATCGACGTCAACACAATTATCGACCAGTATCTTGAACAGGAAAAGAAGGAACAGGAATCTGCCGAGCATACAGACAGGAGCGTGGAAAATTATAATGCTCCGACTTTCACGGAAAATATTTCTTCAAAAGAAGACGTACTGGTTATCGACAAAAACCTGACAGGCATAGACTATACGCTGGCAAAATGCTGCAATCCGATTTATGGCGATGAAATTTTCGGATTCGTTTCGGTTCAGGGGATAAAAATCCACCGGCTGACCTGTCCTAATGCTACGTCGATGTTCAAAAAATACGGTTACAGGATTGTCAAATCGCGCTGGGCTGGAAAGCAGGGCGTTAATTATCCTGTTGTCTTAAAAATAGTTGGACACGACGACATCGGCATTGTCACCAACATAACTTCCGTCATTTCCAAAGAAAACGGAATGACGCTGCGTTCCATCAATATAGATTCTTCCGATGGTCTGTTTCAAGGCAGTATAACCGTTTTAGTAAGCGATACATCAATGATGAATCAGCTTATAAAAAAGGTTAAGGCAGTGAAAGGCGTTAAACATGTAAGCAGGTATTAACCTGTCTCTGCACAAAAAACTAAAAACTAATATCTAAACTCTAATATTGACATTTAGCGCATCGTCTATTTCGACTATTGCATAGCTGTTGTTTTCAGGATATGCGCCTTCTATCATGCCTTTTAGCGTATAATAATGTATGCCGTTTTCGTATAAATAGCTTCCCGCATGATGATGACCCTGAAAAACGGCGAGAACATTACCTTTTTTCTCCAATAAATCTATCACGTCGCGTGCATTAATTACGCATACGCCATGTTTTTTTTTCGTCAAGTCAAGCAGCTGGTGCAAAAATATAATTGAAGGCTGATTTTTATCAAGTTCCTGCGATAACCATTGTAATTGTTCTTCCGGCAGGTACGGTTTTTCCCAGTCGAAGTTGCCATATTCGTGCTCACCTCCATTCTCATCATGATTGGCGTCAAGGACAATGAAGCGTATATTTTTTACAACAAAAGAATACCATGTTTTTCCATCAGCTTTACCGCTGTTACTTATATGCGCAAGGAAATCTTTTTTCCCAATATTATCTACGTCGTGGTTGCCCAATACATGATAGCGAGCGCCGTTAAATGCCCTGTATTCAGACTCTATAACATCCAGGAAGGACAGAGTTTCGTTCATATCCTTACCTGCGTCTTTAAAATCGCCGAGTTCGATAATAAAATCAAGTTTTGAATTGTTAAAAACTTTTATTGCGTCCCTGAGTTTGTACAGCGTATGTTCGTAATAACGATTTCCCCTGACAGGTATGTTTGCATAATGAAGATCGGTAATAATACCGAAACTGATTTTTTCATTCTTTTTTTCAGAAGCATGTAATCCTAATGAATTTAACAGAATTAATTCCGTTATTCCGCATGATGTTTTAATAAATGTTCGTCTGTCCATATTATTATAGCTAAAATTTGCTTGCACGCCTATATTTTGAATACTACAGGCAAATATATCTTCACCCTAACCTGTTTTCCTGCAATTGTTCCCGGAGTCCATGGTGGCATAATTTGCATCACCCGCAATGCTTCATCGTCCAAGAAAGCATAAACGCCCTGTTCTATCCGTACATCAGAAATGGAGCCGTCTTTATTGACAATAAATGAACACCACACGCGCCCCTGTATTCGCTGTTTCAAAGCAACCACAGGATATTCCATATTATTGTAAATAAAACGGACTAATGCGCTGTAACCTCCTTCAAATTGGGGCATTACATCGGCTTCTGCATGTATGGCTTCTTCTTCGGGAATATTTGAAGTATTGATTTCTTTTTCAACCTTTTCCGGTTCGGTCTCAACTTTTTCCGGTTCTTCTTCTTTCTCAACTATGTTAAAATCATCGTTTGCAGCTTCCGGCTCTGTTATCTGACGCTTAACCGCCTCTTTCGATTCGCTTTCCATTGGAATATCCTGTATTCCAATATCTTCTTCTTCAATAATAGGAAGAGAAGCCGTTATCCATTCAGGCGAAAGGACTTCATTGCTTTCCCATTCCAAAGCAACAAACACCGTTGCAAGCGCTACGACGAATCCTAATAACAGAAAAATTCCCCTGTCGTACTCTAAATCAGCTTTTAATGTCTTTTTATATCCCATGGAAAAATATATTTTCACAGTGCAAAAGTACTAATACTTTTTTGTTTTTTTCAATCCGTCAAAGCAGAAAAAAATATCATATTAAAAAAACAGTGTTTCAAAAAAACAGATTTAGACAAAAAATATCTATCTTTGTCACAAAATAATAAATTTATGAGAAAGACAGCAGTGTTACTTACAATCCTTATTAGCAGCTTTTTATGCGCCCAAGTTCCCGAATGGGAAAATCCCGAAATTTTCGGTATCAACAAAGAACCGGCAAGAGCTACTTTTCTGCCGTACAGCAGTGAACAACAAGCGACAAATGACGTATATTCCGCTTCGCCGTAT
>JAIRPX010000135.1 GCA_031256775.1 Dysgonamonadaceae bacterium | reverse complement strand
CTGTAATGGGAATGAATAGAAAGGTTGATTTTGTTCAATTCCTTGTTCAACTCTTCAGAATCAGACTTTTAACGTCATTGATTTGCCGCGTTTTTCACCGATAAAAATGGGTAACGGTTTGGTAACGGAAAGTATTCTGAAATACGCCTGAAACCGCATTTTTAGCACTCGGCAACCAAAGACAACCGAAGACACTTTATGCTGAATACCAATCGTTTACCTGATTTTGCGGATTTCTGCGCTTTTGAGGGGTCTTTTGCAAAAGTACATGAAATTTTTTAATTACACACAAACGTATAAAATTCTCTGGATTGCTCAAAACCATACCGTTCAAATTATAAAATGAATAATATACGTATTCACCTTATTTGACGCCATTACGTGAAAGATTGAAGGGGGAGAAACATTAGATATTTTATTTTAACTTTTTTGTTATAAATATGAAACATTTTTTTAACATCCGCACCTTAACTTTGCAGCAATAAATTTTGTATAAAAACAGTGACAAAAATTAAACATCACAAAACTATTATCCTGTCGGATATACACTTAGGCTCAAAATGGTCGAAGGCAAAAGAAGTTGCCTATTTTTTGAAAGAAAATTCCTGCGACGAACTGATTCTGTGTGGCGACATCATTGATGGATGGTGTCTAAGGCGAGGCAAAAAAAGCAAATGGAGAAAGCGCCATACGCGATTCATAAAGTCCTTATTGGATATTCAGCATGAAACTAAAATAGTTTATATTCGCGGAAATCATGATGATTTTTTAGACAGGATACTTCCTTTCAAGTTCCAGAATATCAGCATTGTAAAGGATTATATTTACACCAGCTGCAACAAGCGTTATTACATTTTACACGGCGACGTGTTCGACAAAGTAACAAGCCGTCTGAGCTGGCTGGCTAAATTGGGCGACATCGGTTACTCCATATTGCTGTGGATCAACAAAATATATAATAACCGGCGAATAAAAAAAGGATTACCATATTATTCATTTTCTAAGGAAATAAAGAAGAAAATAAAAGCATCAGTTTCATATATCAGTGATTTTGAGGAACATCTTGTTAAAATAGCCCGACAGAAAAAATGCGACGGAGTTATTTGCGGTCATATTCATCATCCTGAGAAAAAATATTATGAAGATATTCTGTATCTAAATTCCGGCGACTGGGTAGAATCATTATCAGCTCTGACAGAAGATTATGAGGGAAACTGGGAAGTTGTTTTTTATCATCAGGAAAGTAAAATTAAAAACCTGAGCGCCTTCATACAGGACTATCCTGATTCGAAAAACAGTTAAAAAAAAAATTTCATTGTAAATTCCATAAAATACACTATCTTTGTACATTCATGTATAATAATTTAAAATAATGGAGTTTATGAAACTGAATTTTATCCTTATTTGTATGTTTTTGTCGCTTGCCATGCACATGCAGGCAACAGAAAATTTTATTGAACTGAGATATTGTTCCGATGCTATCCGACCGGTGAGCGTTGGTTCGATGGCTGATATTGAAGCTGCCGTTTTTATACCTGTAGAAGTTGCCAAAAAATATGCAGGACAGCATCTTACAAAAATCAAAGTTGGGCTTGGCAGCGACCGTGCAACAAATACTAAAGTGTTTATTCGTACAAATTTGGAAGACAGACCTGTTTACGAACAGTCTGCAACGTTTAACCCGTCTGTGTGGAATGAAATAACTTTGGATACACCGTATGAAATCGCTGGAAATGAAGGTTTTTATCTGGGATATTCGCTAACATCCAATACTTATGGCTACGACTATGCAATAGGGATGGACGATTCTTCTGATACAAATCCTAATGGCGATTTGATAAGATGCAAGTTCATTGGCATGGAAATAACAGACTGGACGCATATAGGCAATGAAGGATTATCTAACCTGTGTATAATGGGGATTGTGGAAGGCGACAAACCGTTGCGCGATATTGAATTATATTCATTATCAGCTCCTTTGCAGGCAATAAGTGCCAACGAATCCGTCTCAATCAGTGGAAAAATTAAAAACACGGCTGTTGAAGCGATTACATCCTTTGATGTTGGTTATAAAGTAGATATGAATGAAAAAAGAACACTGTCCTTTACTGGATTGAATATTCCTCCCAACGGTAAGTTTGAATTTAATATTTCCGGAATTGATTTTGAAAAAATTGCCAACAGTAAATACATGATAGAAATATCTGTCGATAAAATTAACGGCGACGACGATGAATTTCCCGACGACAATATTGGAAGCGTTCCTGTTTGGACATGGAGTATTCCTGTTGAGCCGACTATTGTAACGACGCAGCCACTCAAAAAAAATGCAATTCTGGAAGAATATACAGGAGTTAACTGCGTCTATTGTCCTGAAGGACATAAAATTGCCAATCAAATAATAGATGACAACAAGGGACGTGTTTCTGTTATCAACATTCATCAGGGATTTTTTGCCGTTTCATATCCCAATTACAAAACAGAATGGGGAGACGCCCTTGCAAATCAAACAGGGATAACAGGTTATCCTGCTGGAACTATCAACCGGCATGTGTTTTCAGGTAAAAATACAATTTTAGGGCGCGGAAATTTTGAGGCACGGACAAAAACAATTTTGAACCAGGATGCCTACGTTAACATAGCACAAAAAACAACGCTCAATAAAACAACACGAGAACTAATTATTTATGTTGAACTGTACTATACTGATAATGGTTCTCCCGTTAACATGTTGAATATTGCTCTGTTGCAGGACGGCGTTCTTGGTCCGCAAGAAGGCGCAGAAGAATACTATCCTGAAATGATAATAGACGATCAGTACCAGCATAATCATATATTAAGGGATTTATTGACAAAACAGTGGGGCGATTCTGTCAAACAGACTTCCGCTCACACATTTATTGCCCGGAAATATATCTATACCGTTCCGGAAAAAATCGGCGACATTTTCATCAATTTAGACAATATTGAAATAGTTGCCTTTGTTACAGAAGGAACGCAGGAAATCATTAATGGAACTTCTACGAAATTTACAGGAATTGAAACGAAACTTTCAGACGTCGAAAAACAGAAAACTAACGTATTTATTTCCAATGGTTTGCTGTTTATAAATTCAACAAATTCGATTCAGGATGTGTCGCTATACACTGTTTCAGGACAGAAAGTACTGTCGATGATGACAAATAATGAAAAGGTTATTCCCGTTGCAACTCTCGCACAGGGTATTTATATTGTCAAACTGAAAACCCCAGAAGGATATAAAACGTTAAAAGTAATCAAGGGTACATGATAAACAATATGCAGTAAACGGACGCAGGGTAAACATGTCATTTTTATTCATTGATATTGAATTGGTTATTAGCTAATTGACTACAATGCCGCAAGAATTTATATTTTTTGTATATCTTTCAGAAAGACTTATAATTTAAATTTTTCTTAATTTCTTTGCTTCCCTGCTAAATTGTTTATACTTTTGCGCTCAAAATCCGGTATAAGGATTGAAATTAAAATTGAATAAAATATAATACAATACTCTTATGAGTAATTCAGCTTTATTTCTGGTCGTTTTTCTCACGGCCGTTTTGATGGTAGTAGCAGCATTGGTTATAGCCTGGTTGCTTGCGCCGAAATCCAACAATCCCCTGAAAGGCGAACCATACGAATGTGGTATCCCCACGCGCGGAAGTTCATGGGCGCAGTTCAAAGTGGGATATTATCTGTTTGCCATTTTATATCTGGTGTTCGACGTTGAAACTGTTTTGTTGTTTCCATGGGCAAGCATCATGCGCGATTTAGGAACGCAAGGCTTGATTTGCGTAGCGTTTTTCTTTATCGTTCTTAGTCTTGGTTTAGTTTACGCTTGGAAAAAAGGAGCTTTACAATGGAAGTAAAAAATATTAAAATCAAAAACATGAAATTTGAGGATTTCAAAGATAACGAAACCCTTGAAGGATATGTTAAAGAATTGCGTGCCAACGGCGTAAATATCGCCATTACCAAATTAGACGATCTGATTAACTGGGGACGTTCCAATTCCGTCTGGCCGCTCACATTTGCGACAAGCTGTTGCGGTATTGAGTTTATGTGTCTGGGTGCAGCGCGTTATGATTTTGCCCGTTTCGGATGGGAAGTCACGCGCAACAGTCCCCGCCAGGCAGATGTGGTGTTCTGCTGCGGAACGATTGTCCATAAAATGGCGCCGGTCCTGAAACGTCTTTACGATCAGATGGCAGAGCCTAAATATGTGATGGCTTTCGGAAGCTGTGCAATAAGCGGCGGACCGTTTAAAAAATCGTATCACACGGTTATGGGCGTCGATAAAATTATTCCTGTAGACGTATATATTCCAGGTTGTCCGCCGCGTCCCGACGCTATGATTTACGGCATGATGCAGTTGGCGAGAAAAATCAAGATGCAGGAGTTTTTCAGTTTAGGCGAAAAGGATAAAACTCGTAAAAAGTCCGCCATAACGAGCGACAGCGAAGCAACCCGGCAAAAAGAACAAGTATTGCTTCACGATGAGAACCAAATACAGAAAGGAGGCAAACAATGAAAGTGATTGGCGAATTGTTGGGGCAATTGTCTTTTGCAACGATAGAGCAACAGGATAAAAATTATCTGGTTTCTGTTCCAAAAGAAAAACTTTACGAAACAGCCTCATTATTAAAGCATAACGACAAGCTGTCGTTTGATTATCTGAACGATATTATCGGTTTGGACAACGGCGACAGTTTCAGCGCTGTATATGTTCTTTCTTCCACGCAGTTTCCTTCATATATAATAAGATTAAAAACGCAAACGGACGACAGGGAAAATCCTGCTTTCGATTCGGTAATTGATTTATGGCTTTCAGCAGACTTGTATGAGCGCGAAGTTCACGACTTTTTCGGAATCAGGTTTACAAACAATCCAGATATGCGCAGGCTGTTCCTGCGTCAGGATTGGGTAGGATATCCTTTGCGTAAAGATTACGACGCAAGTCCGGAAATCAATCCCGTTCCATTGGAAAATGAGAATATTGACGACATGGAAAATTTAACAGCGGAGATTGAATTAAACGGCGAACGTTTAAAACAGCATCGCTCTCTGTTTAAAAAGGAAGAGTATGTAGTCAATTTTGGACCGCAACATCCTGCCACTCACGGCGTTTTACATCTGCGCGTTTCGTTAGACGGCGAAATCATCAGAAAAGTTGATCCAAATTTCGGTTATATTCATCGCGGCATTGAAAAAATGTGCGAGGCGTATACTTATCCGCAAATTCCGCATCTTATTGACCGGATGGATTATCTTTCCGGAACCATCCACAGGCATGGCTACTGTCTGGCGATAGAAAAAGGTCTGCAACTTGAAGTTCCAGAAAGGGCGCATTATATCCGAACAATTATCGACGAATTGACCAGAGTCGCGTCCCACCTTTTGGGTTGGGGCTGTATGGCGATGGATATGGGATCAATTACCGCTTTTGTTTACGGGATGCGCGATCGCGAAAAAATCATGGATATTTTCGAGCAGACTTGCGGTGGTCGGCTTATGGCAAATTATTCGGTTATTGGAGGAGTGGCGGCAGATATTCATCCCGATTTCCGGCAAAAAGTAAAAGATTTCATTCCATACATGCGAAAGATGTTGAAAGAACATCATTTGCTGTTCACTGGCAATCCAATTGCGCGCGGACGTATGGAAGGTGTTGGTTATCTGAGTAAAGAACAGGCAATTTCGGTGGGAGCGACGGGTCCAACAGGACGCGCTTCGGGCTGGAGCAACGACGTCCGCAAAATCGAACCATACGCGGCTTACCGTCACGCCGATTTCAAGGAAATGCTGAGAAGCGACGGTATGACTTTCGACCGTTACATTATCCGCCTTGACGAAATTGAGGAATCGCTTAAAATCATCGAACAGTTGATTGACAATATTCCAGGTGGCGCTTATTCAGCTAAAACAAAAGCGATTATAAAACTTCCGGAAGGTGAGTTTCATCAACGGGTTGAAGGTTCGCACGGCGAATTTGACGTATATATAAACAGTCGCGGTGATAAATATCCATATCGAATAAAATTCCGTTCTCCGTGTATGACTTTGGTTAATACGTTGAAACACATTGCCACAGACACAAAAGTAGCGGATTTGATTATGCTGGGCGGATCGCTGGATTATGTAGTTCCCTGTATTGACAGATAATAAATAAATGATATAAACGAAGATACCCGTATGCAACTGGAACTTATTAATCAGGCATTGGCAGATTTGCAGACACATAAACATTTGTACGAAAAGCCGCGCCAAGCGGGTTGGCTTTATCCAGTATGACGATGAAAATAAAATTGATAATGAATAAATTAAAAAATACAGTTTTGTTATTTGTTGCAATCTTTGGTTGTATTTCATGCTCTTCTACGGAAGACATTGAGGATAGCAACTCTATTGAAGGAATATCTTTTGAAAATTTTCCCAAAATAGACGGTTCGACATCTGCTAACTGTCTAAATAAAATTATAGCTTGTAAATTGCTGAATATTCCTTATAAATGGCTTCCGCCGCTCGTTGACGAATGGATGATTCAACCTGATTATGAAAAAATTCCCGAACAGCATAAGAATTTTTTTATGGAACGTATCCAAACATCTCAAACGCATGGCGCATTTATGAACCTGATCGACGGCGTTGCCGATATAATTCTTACTCATAGGACTATATCGCCCGACGAAAAGGCTCATGCCGACAAGCTTGGTGTTACTCTGATAGAAACTCCTGTGGCGCTGGATGCTTTTGTTTTTGTTGTCAATAAGGATAATCCAATAAAATCACTGACTGTTGAGCAGGTGCATAAAATCTATACTGGCGAAATAACCAATTGGGCGCAAGTAGGCGGGAATAATACAAATATGAAGATATTCACGCGCCCCCGAAATTCGGGCAGCGAAGAGGTAATGCGGGAATTGGTCATGAAAGGTTTGGAAATAGCGGATTTTCCCGAAAGTTCAATTGGGTTTATGATTTTTGTATTTATGGAGGTAATAGACAATCCTGACGGAATTTGCTATACCTTTAATAATTATAAAGAATGGATTGCAAGAAAATCGGACGTAGTAGTTCCAAAAATAGCCATAAATGGTATTTTTCCTGATGAAACTACTGTAAAAAACAGGACATATCCATTTATTTCAGAAGTGCATGTAGCAATCCGTTCCGATTTAGACCGTAATTCAATGGCTTATAAATTGTATAAATGGCTACAAACGGAAGCGGCAAATGCTGCATATACGGAAAGTGGATTTATTCCGAAAAGCGCGGCGACTTCCGTTGCAAAAATCAGCGCGGATAAATTTCAGGTTTATCCGAATCTTGTCGGGGCTTATCTTCAGCCTTTGAAAAATGATAAAGTTGTAAAAATTAAAATGTAAATAAAAAATAGAAAATCATTTATATGTTTCACTTGGAAGTAGTAACAAATTGGATCGATGAATTTCTCCGAACATATTTAATGGATGGCTGGGCTTTATTCATCGAATTTGTATTGATAGGCATAGTAGTTTTAACTGCTTATGCAGTACTCGCACTTGTCCTGATTTGGCTGGAAAGAAAAGTTTGCGCTTTCTTCCAGTGCCGTTTGGGACCTACCCGCGTAGGACCATTAGGACTTTTACAGTCGGTTGCCGACATGATTAAAATCCTGCTTAAAGAATTAATAAAAATCAACAAGGTAGATACGTTCCTGTTTCGTTTGGCTGCGTTTCTTGTATTGATTGCCTCGCTTGGAACGTTTGGCGCGTTGCCCTTCGACAAAGGAGTACACGCAATTGATTTCAATGTTGGCGTGTTTTATCTGCTGGCGATTTCGTCTCTTGGAGTTGTCGGCATTTTGCTGGCGGGATGGTCATCTAACAATAAATACACTATGATTGGGGCGATGCGTTCTGGGGCGCAACTGATTTCCTACGAATTGTCATGCGGACTGGCTTTGATGACTATCGTAATGCTTTCAGGTAGTTTGCAATTATCCGTAATCGTTGAACAGCAAGGATATGCATGGAATATTTTTCGAGGTGGAATACCTGCTATTATAGCATTTATAACTTATTTGATAGCCGGACACGCAGAAACCAACCGAGGTCCATTCGACCTTCCGGAAGCTGAATCGGAACTCACAGCCGGTTATCACACCGAATATTCCGGTATCCAGTTTGGTTTTTTCTATCTGGCTGAATATCTGAATATGTTTATAATTGCAGCTATCGCAACTACCATGTTTCTGGGCGGCTGGATGCCTTTGCACATTCCTGGCTGGGATGGTTTTAATGAAATAATGGATTATATTCCACCTGTATTGTGGTTTTTCGGGAAAACATTTGCTTGCGTATTTATGGCTTTGTGGGTGCGCTGGACTATGCCCCGCTTGCGCATTGATCAGTTATTGAATTTGGAGTGGAAAATCCTGATGCCGTTGAGTTTAATCAATATAATATTAATGGCTTTGTGGATAATTTACGTATAAAGTAGACAAGATAATGAGTAGACAAGTAAACGAGAAATGAGTAGACAAGAAATTAGTAAACAAGTAAACGAGATAATGAGTAGACAAGTAAACGAGATAATGAATAAGCAAGTAAATGAGGTTTTTAGTAAACAAGTAAACGATAAATTAGTAAACAGGTTTACTACAAACCCCGTTTACTCGTTTACTAAAAAACTTGTTTACTCGTTTACTAAAAATATCGTTTACTCGTTTACTGAAAAACCTGTTTACTCGTTTACTAAAAAAAACGTTTACTCGTTTACTGAAAAACCTGTTTACTCATTTACTAAAAATCTCGTTTACTCATTTACTAAAAATCTCGTTTACTCGTTTACTAAAAACCTCGTTTACTCGTTTACTAAAAAACTTGTTTACTTGTTTACTGAAAAACCTGTTTACTCGTTTACTGAAAAACTTGTTTACTCGTTTACTAAAAATCTCGTTTACTCGTTTACTAAAAAACTCGTTTACTAAAAAAGAATAAACTTATGAAGTATATAAAAAATATATTAATTGGAATCTGGCGATTGATGCAAGGTATGTATATTACCATGCTCAATATGATTCGCAAGAAAGTAACGGAAGAATATCCAGAAAATCGTGGAAAAGTTTTTCCTCACGAAAGAATGCGCGGACAGTTGATTATGCCTCATAATGAAGCGAATGAACACAAATGTACGGCTTGTGGTATTTGCCAAATGAACTGTCCTAACGGCACAATAGAGGTCGTTTCAAAAAAGGAAATTGATCCTGAAACCGGCAAGGAAAAGAAAGTTTTGGATAAATACCTGTACGATGTCGGCAGTTGCATTTTCTGCGCGTTATGTACCTCGTCCTGTCCACAGGATGCTATTGACTGGTCGAATAATTTTGAACATGCAGTTTATACGCGCTCAAAATTAGTAGAACGACTTAACAAAGAAGGATCAAGATTGATTAAAAAAGCAAAGTGAAATCTGACAACAGTAAAAAAGTTTTATTTACGGTTCTACAAATTCAGAAATTTGCAGAAAGAAAAATATTGCTGTCAAAGATGCTTTTTATACTTGCATGAATATGACGCATTTGATTTTTTGGACAAATGTTACTAAATGGCAATATGCACCAAGCGATTTGTATATAAATAGAATAAATGATAAAAATACATCTTTATATGGATCCGATAATTAATTTAATTATTTTTATTTGTTTGGGCGTGGCAAGTATAGTCCTGTCCATTCTGGCGGTAACGTCGAAAAGCCTGCTGAGAGCGGCAACTTATTTGCTGCTTGTATTAATCTGTACTGCTGGCTTTTACCTATTACTGAACTATCATTTCCTGGCAGCCGTGCAAATTTCGGTTTATGCAGGAGGCGTAGCGGTTCTGTTCATTTTCGCTATCTTCCTGACAAGTCAGAAGGGCAACGTCCTTAAAAAACATCAAACGCGAAAATACCTGACAGGCGGTTTGGCAGCGCTGGCAGGAATTGCGATAACGGCTTTCGTATTATTAAAACACCGTTTTGTTTATGCCGAAAACGTCGGCGTAGAAGGCGACCAGGAACTGAATATGAAAGCGATTGGCGAAGCGCTGATGGGAACGGAAAAATATCAGTATCTCCTGCCGTTTGAAATATTGAGCTTGTTGCTTTTAGCTGCGATTATCGGGGGAATTTTAATTGCGAGGAAAAGATAAAATGGTATAATTATGATACAACTTGAACATTATTTAATAATCAGCACCCTGATGTTTTTCATCGGGATATACGGTTTCATTACCCGTAAAAACATGATTGCAATGCTGATTTCGCTGGAATTAATCCTTAACGCTGTGGAAATCAATTTCGCGGTATTCAACCGTTTTTTGTTTCCCCATCAATTGGAAGGAATGTTTTTTACCCTCTTCGGTATAGCAATTACAGCAGCCGAAACAGCTGTGGCATTGGCGATAATAATCAATGCTTATCGTGTGATTGGAAATATTGATATTGATAATTTGAATAAAATGAAAAATTGAGCAAACAGATTATGAATCAACAGGTAAATAGGAAATACCCGTTACGCATATTCTCGTTCACTTGTTTACTAAATACATGTTTACTAATATGGAATACAGTTTATTTATAGTAGCGCTCCCCTTTATCATATTCCTCGCATTAGGATTATCGGGAAAAAAATTAAAACCGGTAGCAGCCGGAATCATAGGCACGCTGGGCATGGCTTTATGCGCCGTTGCAGCCTACTTTGTGGCTTATCAATATTTTTTCCAAATTGGAAAAACGGGCGAATCGTGGCAATCAATCACAGCGCTGAATTTTCAATGGCTACACTTTACCAACAAATTGCATATAGATTTGGGCATACTTTTAGACCCCATTTCAGTCATGATGCTTATGGTTATTACCACCGTTTCGCTGATGGTTCACATTTACAGTCTTGGTTATATGAAAGGCGAAAAAGGATTTCAACGCTATTACGCTTTGCTTTCGCTGTTCAGTTTTTCCATGCTGGGTCTGGTAGTCGCCACCAATATTTTCCAGATGTATATTTTCTGGGAACTGGTGGGCGTAAGTTCCTATTCCCTAATCGGATTTTACTATACGAAACCTTCAGCGGTGTCGGCGAGCAAAAAGGCTTTTATTGTTACCCGTTTTGCCGATTTGGGCTTTTTAATAGGAATACTGATTTTATCTTATTATACAAAAACATTTGATTTCGCCGCATTGACAGCAGATAAGGCTTCATTAGTAACTTCCTCGTTTGCAGGCGGAACATTCATGGGATTATCGCTTGCAACTTGGGCTTTGGCGCTTATTTTTATGGGCGGCGCCGGAAAATCGGCAATGTTTCCGCTGCATATTTGGTTGCCGGATGCAATGGAAGGTCCCACGCCTGTTTCCGCGCTGATTCATGCAGCTACAATGGTAGTGGCAGGCGTTTACCTTGTTGCGCGTTTATTTCCGGTTTACTTCTTCGCAGCTCCTGACGTATTGGAAATGATTGCATATATTGGTGCATTTACCGCACTGTTTGCGGCAGTAATTGCCATTACGCAAACCGATATTAAGCGTGTGTTGGCATTTTCCACTATTTCGCAAATTGCGTATATGATGGTAGCTCTTGGTGTTTCTGGCTATGGCGACCACGATGGACTGGGTTATATGGCTTCGATGTTCCATCTGTTTACTCACGCATTCTTCAAAGCCCTGCTGTTTTTGGGAGCAGGTTCGGTTATCCATGCAGTTCACAGCAATGAGATGAGTGCAATGGGCGGTTTACACAAATACATGAAAATTACGAGTATCACATTTTTCATTGCATGTCTGGCTATTGCAGGAATCTGGCCATTTTCAGGTTTTTTCAGCAAGGATGAAATTTTGGCGGCAGCATTCCATCATCAGCCTGTTATTTTTTGGACGCTATGGATTATTGCCGGATTAACCGCTTTTTACATGTTCCGTTTGTATTTCTGCATTTTCTGGAATGGAAAACGCGAATATCACCACAAACCTCACGAATCAAAAGCTCCAATGGCTATTCCTTTAATCATATTAGCTGTTTTTTCGATTTTTACAGGATTTATTCCGTTTGCCGATTTTATCAGTAGCGATAATAAACCGTTTCACACTCATATTGATCCATTAGTTGCGACACTAAGCATTGCCGTTGCTGTTATCGGAATTTGCGTTGCCTTTGTTTTGTATTTCAAAGACAGCAAACAACCGGCAAGAATTGCACAAAAAATGGGTGGATTTTACACAGCAACATTGCACAAATTTTATTTGGACGAAATATGGATGTGGATTACTCAAACGGTTATTTTCCGTTACATTTGTGTGCCGATTAAATGGTTCGACCGCCACATCATCGACGGTTCTATGGACGGTTTGGCGTGGATTACGCAAAAATCTTCAACTGCTATTCGCGGATTGCAGTCGGGACAGGTGCAGTTTTATGCATGGGTGTTTATTGCCGGAACAATTTTGATAGCAGGACTGGTATTATTTCTGTAAATATAAATTTTCATGCAAAAGTAAAATGGAACGGGATTATTTTCCCGTTTCATTTTGTATTTAAAAAATCGCAGTTTAAATTGAACGCTTAAAAACATAGCAGTATGATATTTAATGAACGCGAAACTCGTCGGGCGTATGTGATGAATGCTGTCAGGCAAATGATGACAGCCGCCCGGACAGCTCCGAAAGGAAAAGGAGTTGATATTATCGAAATTGCCGCTGTTGAAGGCGATGAAATTAAAGTCTTGTCTGATAAAATGTTGGAAGTGGGTGAAGAGAAAGGACTTAAATTCTTCTTTCGCGACGCAAACAATATCCTGTTGGCTGAAGCAGTTGTTCTTATTGGAACTCGCCAACAAACACAGGGATTGAACTGCAATCACTGCGGGTTTTCCAAATGCGATGAAAAACCTGAAACAATTCCATGTGCAATCAACTCAATTGATGTGGGAATTGCTATTGGCTCTGCTTGCGCTACAGCCGCCGACCTCCGATTGGATACACGGGTAATGTTTTCTGCCGGATTGACTGCTCAAAAACTTAACTTGCTGAAAGGATGCCAGTTAGTCTTTGCAATTCCCGTTTCAGCATCTTCTAAAAATCCATTTTTCGACAGGGTATGAAATCCGTGTTATATACCTATAAAACGGATTATGAAATAGAACATAGCTGCAAGTAAGGCGCTTACAGGTATGGTAAGTATCCATGCCCAAAGCAAATTGATTGTAACTCCCCATCGCACAGCTGTCAACCGTTTGAAAGCGCCTACGCCCATAATAGCGCCCGTAATAGTATGCGTAGTACTTACAGGTATCTTTAATATCTCGGTAAGATAAAGCGTCAAAGCTCCTGAGGTTTCGGCAACTACGCCTTCCAGAGGATTCACCTTTGTGATACGCGATCCCATAGTCTTGATAATTTTCCATCCGCCCGACATAGTTCCCAAAGCTATAACTGTGAAGCAGGCAAAAGGCACCCATGCAAGTTGATTATTGTCTGCCATCTCCTTAATACTGTGCATGTGCATCCAGTTAGGCATAATATTAGCTATAGCAGGATCATTAGTGGCGGCGATCAATGCGGCGCCAATTATACCCATAACTTTTTGCGAATCATTCAACCCATGTCCTATACTGAAAAGTCCGGAAGAAACAAGCTGTAATTTTTTAAACCATTTGTTGGCTTTGTGAGGATTGGCTTTCCTGCAAATCCAAAATACGCAGGTAGTGAAAAAAATAGACACAATCATCCCGATAAGAGGAGCTAAAATAATGAACATGGCGATAGTAACAACGCCTTTATTCATTTTGCCGCTCGAACTAACCCAGTCAACCCAGTGAATGACATCAATATTCCAAGCGCTGGCAATAGCCGCTCCCATAAATCCTCCAATCAGCGTGTGCGACGACGAAGACGGTATTCCCAGCCACCACGTAAGCAAATTCCATGAAATGGCAGCCAGCAAGCCGGAAAGAATCACCGGTAAAGTGATAAAGTTCTCTACCACAGTTTTTGAAACAGTGTTGGCAATACCAAATTCGCCAATGACATATTTAGCAATAAAAAATGCTACAAAATTAAAAAAAGCAGCCCAGAGAACTGCTAATAACGGAGTCAAAACCTTGGTTGACACAATAGTAGCGATAGAATTGGCTGCATCGTGAAAACCGTTGATATAATCAAAAATAAGTGCAAGAACAATAACGGTAATAAGTAAAATCATAATCTACTTTATTTTCAGGCGTATTTTACAATTATAGTTTTTAATACTTTACCTACATTATTGATTTTATTTGCAGATTTTTCCAGCTCCTGAATGATTTCTTTCAGCTTAATCAATTCGATAGTCCTCATTTCAGCTTTGAAAAGGTCGATAATACCTTTTTCATAAATAATATCAGCCTGTTCTTCCAGGTTTTTGATTTCTTTTGCATGTTTGCGAACACACTGGTCAGACCTCTTCAAATTAGTCAGTTCAAGGACTGCCGCTCTGACTTCTGTGGCTCCCTTATTAATAATATCAGCCAGTTGAGACGTTGCAGCAGGCAGAATTTCAGGCGAATAAAGCAAAACTTTTTGCGCCGACCGATTGATGGCGTCGATTGAATCGTCCATCTGATCAGCCAGCTCGCTAATATCCTCTCTGTCAAAGGGAGTGATAAAAGTTTCATTGAGCGCCTTGAAAATCCGTCCGGTAATTTTGTCGCCCTTTATTTCCTCTTCCTTTATTCGTTTACATAAATCCTTACGTTTTTCTTTGTCATTGGAAGAAAACAACTCCAGCAAAAGAACAGCTGCCCGATCTAAAACTTCCGCCGTTTCATTCAGCAATGGAAAAAATTTAACATCTCTTGGCGAGAAAACACTCAGAATATTATTTATCTTCATACATAAAGCGTTAATACATAATACTTGTTCATTTTATATTTTAGAATCTGAATTGAAAAATAAAAATGCGCCGCAAAGTTACACTTTTTTTACAAAACAATTACAATTTCGGAACAAAAAACTTCAAAAAATTCAGTAATTAAATATTTTGTGTCTAATAAGTCCCTTATTACTTGAGGATTATCTGGAATAAATGAATATTGCTGGAGCTAAGGCGCGATAGCACGAAGTTTTCAGTTTTCAGTTTTTAGTTTTCAGTTTTTTACTGGATTGCTTCAGGCTTCGCCTTCGCAATGACGTTGTAAAAAAATCATGTAGAGTATAAATTTGTAATATCTTCATTTATACTTTATGCGGTTTAATTTTGTGTATCGTCATTGTGAGCGTTAGCGAAGCAATCCAGAAATTAGTTTCAGGCTTCAGTTTTCAGTTTTTTACTGGATTGCTTCAGGCTTCGCCTTCGCAATGACGTTGCAAAAAATCATGCCGTGCAGAGTATAATTAGCTGTTAAAAAAGATGTTGCAGCTACGCTGCTTTTGTTCAGCACGGTTTAAAAGAATTTGCAGAGTAGCTGTTTTATGGGATCATCTGCAAAACCTTGTGTTTTGCGAGAAGGCGCGTAGCGCCAGTATATTTGTAGCCGTGTGCGTAAGCGCACGGTAAAGGATGTACGGAATATGAACAGAGCAGCGTAGCTGCGATACCTTAATTTTTATTCATTTCATGTTTATGAATTATACTTTACGCGGTTTAATTTTGTACATCGTCATTGCGAGCGTTAGCGAAGCAATCCAGCTGAAAACTGAAAACTAATTTCTGGATTGCTTCAGGCTTCGCCTTCGCAATGACGTTGCAAAAAATCATGCAGAGTATAAATTTGTAATATCTTCATTTAATATTTTACGTAAAACGATTCAAATTAGCGTTGCGTGTCATTTTTCAAAAATACAAAACCAGTTAAAAATCATAAGGGCTTTCAATGTATAATTATGACATCCAGATTCTTTTTTTGTTGCTAAAATGATAAAATAATTTCAATATATATCAAAAATAGTTGACAAAAAATACAGTTTATTTGACAAATATCACCTATCTTTGCTGCATTAAATTAACAATAAATGATAAAAACTCAAAATACAATAATGACAGTTAATAAATTTTACTTATGAATTTTCCAAATATTATGCTTTTAGTGATAATGGCTATAGCATTAACCAAACACAGTGTAACTGCGGTGATTTGCATTGTTAAAAAAGATTATTCACGACTTAAAGTAACACTTTTTTTAATGCTACTAACTATATTAGTGGGTTTATTTATATTCACAACTATCTGGTTATTGAATAAATTTTAAAAAAAAATCAATGTCCGAATATTTATAAAGACTAACGTAACATTCAGGCATTGATGTCATTTAATGATTTTCACTCAATACCGCCGTCTGGTTGCTTGTTTTTTTGTTTCAATTCGATCAAGAATGCGATAAATAATCCAATTCCGCCAAATAAAGACAAACAGGCAATATAAAGTGTACTCAAATCATGATTTAACATAGTTTCAATACACCATATTCGAATGAAAAATGCACACAATGCTCCTATTCCAATACCGATTAATAATAATGAGATTCTCAATGACCAGGAACCAAAGTCCTTTCTCTCATAAAATAATTTAGGTAAACGAACAGGCTCTAAACCCGTCTGTGATGTGAATTTTTCAATAATAACCAAACGCTCTTTTCTTTTTACAAATAATTCGATGATTTTGTAAGTTCCCAAAACCAAAAATCCAATAACAAAAATAGGAGTAAGTTCCATAACAATTCTTTATTAATTTATTAAACAATAATTTTTTTATTCGCTAATTTGACGCAGTATTTCAAATTTGGTTACAAAAAAATATTCAGCCGTTTTTTTTCTTTAACTTTGTAACCTGATTGCTTTCCATGCGTCTAAAAAATATGAAAAATGATAAAGACTTGTTCTACATACAGAAAGTGAAATCTGGCGATTTCAGCGCTTTTTCGGCGATTGTGTCCAAATATCAGAACATGGTCTTTACAATTGTCGTTAAAATTGTTGAAAACAGGGAAGATGCGGAAGATATTACTCAAGAAATTTTTATCAAGGTTTTTAAATCTATCCAGCAGTTCAGGGAAGATTCGGAGTTTTCAACATGGCTTTACAGGATCGCATACAATACGACATTATCAGAATTGAGAAAAAGAAAATTATTTTTTACTTCGATAGACGACAGTTTAATTTTTAATGATGAATCATTTACAGAAGAAGATGATACGGAAAAAAACGAAATAAAATTGCAATATCTGGACAAAGCAATGAAAAAATTATTGCCAGATGAAATTTTTTTACTTACTTTGCATTATATGGACGGTCAGTCGGTTGAAAATATAAGTAAAATAAGTAATCAGACGGTTTCTAATGTGAAAGTAAAACTGTATCGGATTCGTAAAAAATTAGCAGTGGAAATACAAAAACTTATGCAAGATGAATAATAATAATACAATATCAGACAAGCAGTTAAAGAATTTATTTAAACAAATCAACCTAACTTCCCCTTCGTCAGGTTTTATGGAAAACCTGATGGGTAAAGTTGAGGTAGAGGCGTTAAAACAGGCAAAAAGACAAAAATGGATACTGTTCTTACAAATGGCGGCAGGAATTTTTGTCATGCTTCTTTTCCCCATCCTGTACATTTATTTTTTTGTTCCGGACTTTTTCTCACGGTTTGCTTTACCGCCTATCAACTTGGAAATAAAACCAACAACTACCCTTACTGGCTTGGCTGTCTTGCTCTTACTTGTAGCCGACACTTTATTGCGGCAGCATTATTTTTCAAAAAGAAAATAAACAAACTACAATTGCTTTATTACTTCCTCCATTAAAAACGCCAGTTTGGGTTGAGCCTCTTGAGCCGCTTTCTGTACGTCTTCGTGGCTAACTTCCACAACTTTACCGTAAACTCCCAAATCAGTGATAACGGAAAACGCCAGTACTTTCATCCCGCCATGACGAGCAACAATCACTTCCGGCACAGTGGACATTCCTATTGCATCTCCTCCTATAATCTTGAAAAAATAATATTCTGCCGGAGTTTCGAAAGTAGGACCCTGAATGCCTACATATACGCCATATTGCAGTTTAATACTGTTTTTTTTGGCAATAGCAACTGCCATTTCCCGCAATTTTTTGCTATATGCATCGCTCATATCGGGGAAACGCACTCCCAATTCCTCCCAGTTTTTACCTCTTAACGGATGTTCGGGAAACAGATTGATATGGTCTTCTATCATCATTATATCCCCTATCTCAAAAGAACCGTTCATTCCTCCGGCGGCATTGGATATAAATAAATACTCAATACCAAGCAGTTGCATCACTCTGACAGGATAAGTAACCTGTTTCATATCATAGCCTTCATAATAATGAAATCTTCCCTGCATGGCTAAAACCGTCTTGCCGCCTAATTTTCCAACTATCAGATTTCCCTGATGTCCGGCAACTGTTGAAACCGGAAAATTGGGAATCTTCTCGTAAGGGATTTCTTTCCTGTCGGTAATATTGTCTGCCAGATCGCCTAACCCTGTGCCGAGAATAATGCCGATTTTAGCGTCTTCGGGTATCTGAGGCTTAAGCCATGATACTGTTTCTTTTAAAGTTTCTAACATGATTTTCTATTTTTTGAGTGAATAATTCGTCCTGTTCCGGTTTGAATACAACCTCTATTGGCAGGTAGTATATCAGACCTTTTATTTCTTCCTGAATATCGGAATTATGTATTAATCGCGCAGCATCTTTTTCTGACGTGATAATCAATTTGTTTTTATTCTGTATTTTATCAAAATTTTCCCTGATTGCTGAAATATCTTTACCGATAAAATTGTGATGATCCTTATAAATCATTGTATGCAAGTCGGATGTGTAATTTTTAAGATATTGAATCATATCTTCCGGACAAGCTAATCCTGCAATCAAAAGAAATGAAAATGACTCTTTTTTCAGCCTTTCAAGATTTTCTTTTTGAGTAGCGCTTTTCTCAGGAAAAACAGGCAAAAGCCCCTTGTAGGAAAGTTGAGAGTTGAAAGTTAATACCTGATTCGTAATTCCTGATTCGTAATTCCTGATTCGTAATTCTTTATTGCATTTTGTAAAAATAATTATATCTGCTCTTTTGGCATTTTTTGCAGATTCGCGTAAACGTCCCGCAGGCAACAGGTAATCGTCGTAAAACGGTCGTCGGCTGTCTGTCAATAAAATAGACAGAGATGGTTTTACATAGCGGTGCTGAAAAGCGTCGTCTAATAAAATCACTTCCGGTTTTTTGTTTTCCGGAAGATTCAGTAAATTTTTGATTCCCCTTCGACGATTGGAGTCAACTGCTATCATAATTTCAGGAAATTTCCTGTACATCTGATAAGGTTCGTCGCCAATGCTGCGGCTGTCGGCATTTTTACAGGCAAGAATAAAGCCACGAGTTTTCCGTTTGTATCCGCGACTCAGAACAGCTACTCTATATTTTCTGCTTAACATACGAATTAAATATTCCGTATGAGGCGTTTTCCCTGTTCCTCCCACTGCAAGATTTCCTATTGAAACGACAGGAATATCAAACTTTTCGACCGGAAGAATTTTCCAGTCGAAAAGTTTATTCCTGACCCAAACCACCATTCCGTAAAGCCACGAAAGAGGCAACAAAATTTTATTAATTCTAATTTTAGACATCTGCAATTCAGGAAACGGAAAGCAAATATGACGTCATTTTTACCATTCCTGCATGATTGCCTGCCTGTAATCATAATTTTGCCAGGCGTTCAGTATTCTTTTTTGCTCAAAAGCTTCTTTTCCAATAATTACCTGAGCAATCTTTTCACTTGCGCTTTCGGTCGATGTTTCAAGTAAATTTGTAATGAAATCTTTTTGCACGGGATATTCTGCGGTAGAATAATTTTCGATTCCCGCAAGTTCGGCAGCCGATTTTATAGCTTTGTCAATGCCGCCCAGTTCATCTACCAGACCAAGCTCCAAAGCCTGATTGCCTGTCCATACGCGCCCTTGACCAATAGCGTCAATTTCTTCTTTAGTTTTGGAACGACCTTCTGCACAGTGGCTTATAAAAGTGTCGTAGCCTCTTTCTATATATGCTTGAATCATAACACATTCGTCGCTGTTCATCGGTCTTGCAGGCAATAATCCGATGCCAATAAAAGGAATGGACAAAACATCATCGGCAAAATTGGAATGTTTATTTGTTGAAACACCGTCGTGAGTAGCGCCCATTCTTTTTGCCAGCTGCGCTCCATTAGGAATCAAGCCGAAGATGCCGATAGAACCTGTCAGCGTGCTTGGTTCTGCAATAATTTTATTTGCACAACATGAAATATAGTATCCACCAGAAGCTGCGTAATTGCCCATTGACACAACTACCGGTTTTTCTTTGCGCAGTTCTTTCACGGCATGCCATATCTGTTCGGAAGCAAAAGCGCTTCCTCCCGGAGAATTGACGCGGAAGACAACAGCTTTCACATCCTTGTCATCTTTCAGTTTATTCAATTCCTTAACATATTCTTTAGCAGTGATGCTGTGTCCGGAATATAAGAAACTGGGGGCTTCGTCTTCAATAATCTCTCCTTCCGCATAAAGGACTGCTATTTTGTCTTTTTCCGTTTTCTTTTTCACTCCGGGAACTGTTTTCATATCCTTTACGCCTGCTATTTTTAATTTAGCATCTTTCTTCAATTCTAATTTTTCTTTCAGATACGTATCAACTTCGTCGCCATATTTCAAACCGTCAATTAATTTATATTTAACTATGGATTCGGGAGTTACAAAAGTCAGGCACTCGTCGGCATAACGGTTTAACTGATCGACGGAAATATTCCTGCTTTCAGAAATGCCTGTCAGCAGAGTTTTCCATATATCGTTTAAAAAAGCAGTTACCTGTTCCCTGTTGGCGTCGCTCATTTTGTCCAATATGTATGGTTCGACAGCCGATTTGTAGGTACCTACCTTAAACACCTGCATTTCGATTCCCCATTTTTCAAAAACGCCTTTGTTGAATTGAATAGAAGTAGCTAAACCTCTGAAATCGAATATTCCCTGAGGATTCATAAAAATCTCGTCGGCAACCGAAGCTACATAATACGAAGTGTGGGTGAAATTTTCTCCGTATGCGATAATGAATTTTTTGCTTTCCTTGAAATCCAGCAACGCCTGACGGATCGGCTCCATAGTGGCGTAACCACCGGATGGATAACCTGCATAGAGATAAATTCCCTTGATTTTGTCGTTTTCCTTTGCTTTTTTAATAGCTGAAAGAATGTCATTCAAGCCATAAGAGCCAATTGCCGAATTTTTAAATAATTCATTAAACGGATTACTGTCTTCCCGTTCCTGTATTACTCCGTTCAGATTTATTTTCAGAACAGTTTCTTTCTCAAGATTATAGGTTGGCGAACTGCCCAGAGAAGCTGCCATAGCGATAATAATGACGAAAGACAAAACAGATAAAATTACGCTTGCAATGATTACTCCCAATGTGGAAGCAAGCATCATTTTGAAAAAAGATTTCATTTCTTTTGTTTTTTAGATTAAATATGAGAGTACAATTTTTTTTTCTGCAAATGTAGAAAAAAAAAGTCATATTCTTATCATTATTTTGTCATTTATATAAGTTCTATGCTTCGTTTGATAAATTTACTTAGAGCTTCGCCTTTCAGTAACCCGTTGGACAATAGAGCCAAATCGACTAACTGGCTTATTGTTTCTTTTGAGTTTTCCCTGTCGGCTTCCACCCGTTTCACCACAGGAGCATCCAAGTTTACAATCATGTTATACGACAGTGGTAGATCGCCATAAAAATTCATTCCTCCTCCCTGCATTGCCGACATTTCTTTCATTCGCCTCATAAATTCGTTTTGAGTTATGGTGACGGGATTGCCTTTTTCACCAAGATGTTCAAAACCGACAATAAAATCTGTTTTTTCAACGGGAGGAATTACCGATTTGAAAAGATCTGTTAAAGCATTTCTTTCATCATCGGAGAGTTTCACTTCTTTGCTGTCGTTTTTCTTAATCAGGTTGTCAATCACGTCGGCGTCAACCCGCGTAAAACGACATTTTTCTAATTTTTGTTCCAGAGTATTCATGAGATGCGTATCCAGCTGACCATCCATGACTAACACATCGTAACCCTTTTCTCTGGCTGCGTCGATATAGGCGTACTGTTCCTGTTTGTTACTTGTATAAAGATGGATTAAAGTTTTATCCTTATCTGTTTGACTGCTATCTATCAGTGTTTTATATTCGTCGAGAGTAAAAAATTTATTATCGGTGTTTTCTACGAGAACAAATTTCATTGCCCTTTCGCAGAATTTTTCATCGGTAATCATTCCGTATTCTACAAAAATTTTCAAACTGTTCCATTTTTCTTCAAATTGCGGACGGTTATTTTTGAAAATTTCTTCCAGGCGGTCGGCTACTTTTTTAGTGATATAAGAAGATATTTTTTTCACGTTGCTGTCGCTTTGCAGATAAGAGCGCGAGACATTCAACGGAATATCGGGAGAGTCGATTACACCATGCAATAAAGTCAAAAATTCAGGCACTATTCCTTCCACCGAATCCGTGACATACACCTGATTGCAGTAGAGCTGGATTTTATTTTTTTGCAAATCAATTCCATTTTTAACTTTCGGGAAATAAAGAACTCCTGTCAAGTTAAATGGATAATCAACATTCAGGTGAATCCAGAACAAAGGATCTTCGCTGAAAGGATAAAGTTCCTTATAGAACTTAATATAATCTTCATCTGTCAGTTCAGAAGGTTTGCGCGTCCACAGGGGATTGGTTTCATTAATAATATTATCTTCTTCTGTTTCAATTGATTTTCCATCTTTCCATTCTGTTTTTTTTCCAAATGCGATAGAAACAGGCAGGAAGCGGCAATATTTTTTGAGAAGACTTTCTATTCGATATTTTTCCAGAAATTCTTTGTTTTCGTCGTCAATATGAAGAATAATGTCAGTTCCCCGCGATTCTTTTTTAGTTTCCGTCATTATGTATTCTGGCGAGCCGTCACATTCCCATTTCATTGCAACAGCATCGTCGCGCCATGAACGGGTGATGATTTCAACCTTTTTGGAAACCATGAAAGCGGAATAAAATCCCAAGCCAAAATGTCCTATAATTGAATTTGCGTCTTTTTTGTATTTGTCGAGGAAATCATTTGCACTCGAAAAAGCAATCTGGTTGATGTATTTTTCAATTTCGTCTGCCGTTAAACCGATTCCTCTGTCGGAAATTGTCAATGTTTTTTTCTTTTCGTCGATACTTATCTGAATATTCAGGTCGCCAAGTTCGTTTTTAAATTCGCCAACAGAAGCTAATGTTTTGAGTTTTTGTGTTGCATCGACAGCGTTAGAAACAAGTTCGCGAAGAAATATTTCATGATCGCTGTAAAGGAATTTTTTAATAATAGGGAAAATGTTTTCAGTCGTTACCCCAATTTGACCGCTTTTTTTATTTGTACTCATACGCTTTTTTATTATGTTATTATTGTTTTTCTGAAACAAGTCAAAAAAAATGCCAGTCCACTAAACTGACATTTTGTCGCATAAAAAACGACATTAGTTCAAATACAATACAATTACTTGTCTACCTCGTTTCCTCGTTTTCTTGTTTCCTCGTTTACTCGTCTACTCGTTTACTCATCTACAATTAGAAAAATAAATTTAACTGTAATTTATATTTCCCCCTTTCACCACACACACTTTTCCGCAAAATGCAATACCGTATTTGAAGATTTTTTCCTGTTTATAGCCTTCGTCAATCAAATCGGCAATATATTTTTTGTCTTCTATCTGGTTAAGGGCTTCCACGCTTAAACTTTCAAGTTGATTCATTTTTTTTGCAAGTTTAAATTCAAAGATCACTGCTTTTCCACGTGGCGTTTCAAACTTCATAATAATATCACACCTCCCAAGTCCGCTCTCGCGGTTCGACTGTAAAATATATTCGGTAGCGCCACGCAAAAGTCCAAGCATAAAACCGTGATAGAAACTTTCGGCATTGTCGAAATAGCTTATACTGTCAAACAGTTCGTCGTTCAGGATTTCCTCAAACTTTTCTGCATCGCCATTCAGTATCGCTTCATAGAACGGTTTGAGGTCTTTTGCTTTAATCCTCGTTTCAAACCAAAGCTGAATTTTATTTCTGAAAATAGTTGAAACTTCAATATTCGGTATTTTCAATTCTGCAACAATATTATTGTTTTCATCTGCCCTTTCTTCTACTTTTGTCAAATAGCCTGTGAAATACAGGAAGTTCCATATATTGTCAATGCTGTTGTCAATTTCGTCGTATGTAATATCTTCATGAATGACTTTCTGCATTGTATTTCCGCTTATTAACTGTTCAATTTCCCGTTTAGTTTGCCTGTTCTGTTCATAATCCATTTTTTCTATAAGACTTTTAACAATGGCATTGCTGCTGGTGGTTGCCCAAAATGCAATCGGTAATGTTTTTTTGTCTGTATCCCATTCATCTGTAATCTTTATGATACTCCAGGGATTGTAAACATTGGCATTACCAAACATATAACCGTTGTACCATCTTTTTGCCTCTTCCAACTTGTCTTCCAGTTTGTAAAATTTAAACATTTCATCAACTTCTTTTTGTGTGAAACCAAAATATTCATCATATTTTTTTGATAAAATGGAAACAATATTCAAATTGTTCAAACCTGTAAAAATGCTTTCTTTTGAAATTCTCAAACAGCCTGTCAATACTGCAAAATGAAGATAAATATTTGTCTTTAAGGCGCTTTCAAAAAGTGATCGTATAAATGCAATCATTTCCTGATAAAAGCCTGTAAAATATGATGTTTCAAGAGGAACGTCATATTCGTCAATAAGAATAATGACTTTTTTATTGTGGTATTTATACAAGCATCCGCTCAAAAACATCAAAGAAATTTTATAATCGTTTGTTGTACCTTTACCTGACGATAATAATTTATACTTTTCTTTTTCATCATCATTCAAAGAATCAAAAACATAACTGTGCCGCGAAAATTCGCTTGCAATCAATGTGCGTAAAGCAGAAAATGAAGACTCGAAGTCCGGCTGTTTTGCCGATTTCAACGTCAGGAAAATTACGGGATATTTTCCCTGCTCCGACATGTATTTTTCGCCTGTATTTGCAATATTCAGATTATCAAAAAGTTGACGGGTATTTTCACTTTCGTAACTTGTCTTATGAAGGATGCTTGTGTCTTCAAAGAAACTTTTCAGCATTGTCATGTTCAGCGTTTTACCAAAACGGCGCGGGCGGGTAAAAAGCGTTACCTGCGCCATATTGTCTATTATATCTTTGATAAGCAAAGTCTTATCTATATAATAATAACCGCGCTCTATCATATCGTGAAAGAACTCTACGCCGATAGGCAAAGGACGGTGTGAAACTGTATTACTCATAATTATCTATGATAAATAATTTATTAAGATGATATAACAAATATGGGTGATTTTTACAATGTCCCCACATTTACGACAGGATGTGAAGATTCATCACTGCAAAGTACTACCATCAAATTAGTTACCATAGTTGCTTTTTGATTTAAATCAAGAGTTACTATTTCCTGTTCCGACAGTTTTTCAATTGCCATTTTTACCATTCCAACAGCGCCGTCAACAATTTTTTCGCGTGCGCTGATGATAGCGTCGGCTTGTTGACGTCGCAACATAACGGCTGCAATTTCAGGAGCATAAGCCAGATAGTTTACCCGTGCTTCCATCACTTCTATACCTGCAATAGATAATCTTTCGTTCAATTGTTTTTCGAGAATTTCATTAATTTCTTCTCCCCCTGAGCGCAAAGTAAGTTTTTCATCTTCATTTTCCATATTATCGTATGAAAACATACCGGCAACGGAACGTAAAGCCGCATCGCTTTGTACTTTGACAAAATACTCATAAGTTTTCATTTTTTCGCCTACATTGTCTGTTTTTACGTCATGCTGCAGAATTGTTGTCCGCGAAGAATTATCCACGTCAAACGAAGCTTTGTAAGTGTCGTTTACACGCCAGACCAGTACTTGTCCAATCATTATAGGATTACCTTTTTTGTCATTGACCTTAATCGGCTCTGCATCCAGATTGCGTGCGCGTAAAGTCAGCCTTTTCTTTGTAAAAAACGGATTTACCCAAAAATATCCGTCTTCTTTAACCGTTCCCTTATATTTTCCGAAAAAAATCAGCACAACGGCATTATTAGGCTCGATCATAAAAAATCCCGACCAAAGAATAGAGTTGATAATAAGCAGAATAGAGCTAAGAACAATAATGATTGCAGCATTACAATCTATATCCCTGTTTAAAACAATAATCCCAAAAATAAATAATGCAACAATTGCCAACAAGAAAAATATGTTGAAAATCAACATGGGAATACCTTTTAATTTTGTTCCTGCAAATTTTTTTCATTTATTTCCATGATAGAATATATTAAAAAATGTAATATTAAAATAGTATCGCAAAGATAATTGATTTTTTTGAATATGGCAAATAAAAAACTAAAAAGTAGGTTGATTCATAATAAAAGAAAAATTTTATAAAATCCTCATTGCAATCGTTGCGCACGCTTCTGCATCAGCCAAGGCATGATGGTGTTTTTTCAAATCATATCCACAATGTGCCGCAACCGTATGCAGTTGATGGTTTTCGAGTTTTTTGCCAAACACACGGCGCGAGGCGCGGCAAGTACAGTGAAACTCATAATCTGGATAATTCATTTGATAGACGCGATGTACTGCTCGCAAACAGCCTGCGTCAAAAGGACTGTTGTGCGCCACAAGCGGTAAATCTGCAATTTTAGGCGCAATTTTTGCCCATACGTCAGGAAAAACAGGTGCATTTGCCGTATCTTCAATGGTCAGTCCATGCGTTTGTGTGTTCCAGTAAGAGTACCATTCCGGCTCAGGGCAAATCAGGCTGTAAATTTTTTCGACGATTTGTCCGTTGCGCACAATCACTATGCCTACACTGCAAACGCTTGATGGATTGTAGTTTGCCGTTTCTAAATCTATGGCTGCAAAATTTGTCATTAAATGAATAATGAATTACGGGTGCAAAAATACAACTAAAAGACGACAAAATGTATCGTTATCTGTCTTTTTATTTTTCATTTTCCAAAAAATACATGAAAAAAACAAATTTATGCAAAATTCATACGAATAATTACAAGGAAAGTATTACCTTTGCACTTTCGATCTTCTAAATATAATTAAATGGGGCATTAGCTCATCTGGCTAGAGCGTTAGACTGGCAGTCTAAAGGTGACGAGTTCGAGTCTCGTATGCTCCACTATCAAATACTTCATTATCAGTTTCTTCATAATATAATCTATATTTATTTAAAGTTATTTTTTCATGGAAATATTGTAATATGCATAATTTATTTGTATATTTGCCCGCGTGTTTACATAGAAAAAAGGGATATAATTACTATTTTATTAAAATATTTTACTTATTTAAAATTATTAATTTATGAAACACTTAAAATTGATAGCGTTGGTTCTGCCTCTATTGCTATCTACTCATTTACAGGCAGAAAACATTAAACAGAGTTTTAATGCTGCATTTGGTCCAGTTAGCTACAGCAGTGCTGAAGCTACAACAGAAGACTGGACTTACAGCAATCTGCAAAGGGGATCAACGTCTTCTTCTTTTGTGGATATTTTCTACGGGGAAGGCGCTGTCAATCTTTACGCCTATTCGGGAAATGCAAATGACGCTTACCTTATTTCGCCGGAAAAAACAGGCGGCGCAGGATGGATTTCTTTCTGGTATAAAGTTAGAGACGTCAGAACCGATCAGAGTATGTTTCCTCTACTGTTAACTGTTTCGGTATCTGAAAATGGCGTTGATTTTACAGTGGTCGAAACGGTTGAAGTGCCTCCTTCCGACTCGAAAAATTTTTCGTATTTTTCAAAGGTTGTCAACAACCCGAATGTGAAGAAAGTGAAAATTGCGGCAATAAGACCTTCCGGTTCTTATCAAGGCTTTGAGGTAAACATCGACGAAATCATTATCACCGATGCAGTGTCGGGCGGAACACCTGCCCATATCACTTCCATTTCCGACAGCCGCAGCCTGGAAGGTGAAATCAATCTTTCCACGTCGTCTAACATCACCGTGAAAGGCGGCGGTTTTGGTGCTTCCAATCTAACGTTTTCGACAGACAAAGGCGGCGGATCTCCTTTTGTTTTTGCATCGACGCCGGTTACGGGAGCTTCCATCACCGAAAGCGGATATGCCTTGCCGCTTAATTTCGTCCCGACAGTAAAAGGTTATTCAACCGATTTCCTGAAAGTCACTGTCGACGGCTTGCCGGAAATAGTATTTCCCCTGAAAGGCGCTGCATTAGAAAGAACCATTGTGGAAGGTTTTAACGAAAAAGGCGGAATTTATGACAATGGCGGAGCTACATCTTTTGAGTATTATTCAGGCTGGCAGGTTGTTAATGGAACTACTTTCTATGCAGGTCCGGGCGGCAATGCAAGTAATGCCATCTATATTCTGGAAGGCGACAGATCCATGCGTATGTGGACTTCGCTTACTTCGCCTAAAAAAATTGGTGGCGTAGGGACTGTTTTCTTTATGTACAGGGTTTATAATCCAAATCAGCAAATTGAGTTTTTCACGGATATTTCAAACGATGGAATAAACTGGACGCAGGTTGACAGCAAAATTGCTGCCGGAGCTGCATATATTCCATATTTAAAAACAGTAAATAATGCAAATGCTAAATATGTCAGAATACGTATCGATCAGCCTCATCAGGGAGGTGGCACTACTCAGTCAGGAATTATAGTTGACGAGTTTGTTATCACAGAAAACGGACAGGCGATGCCTTATTTGGAAGCAGACGCGCAAACCATTACAACAGAGCAGTCTTCTTTGCAGTTTTCCATTCCTTTGACATTTACAGGCATCCAAAGCGACGTTTTGCTTTCTATCGAAGATCCACAATTTGCACTGAGCAAAACTTTGCTTACGGCAACCGAAGCCAACGGGCTGTATAACCTTTCCGTAACATATACGCCGGAAGCAGGCAAGAACTATACAAGCACGGCGCTGACTGTTACCGGAGGCGGTTTGTTATTTCCTGCAAAAATATCTGTTTCCGCTTATCATATAAGTCCTACCCTGTTTACCAATTTCGACGGAGCATGGGGTGGAACTTCTATGGGTAATTACTTAACCGATGCAGGCTGGACGCTGAACAACGGTTATCGCAATACCGATAATACATTATACCGCAGTCCAGGCGCTGTGTACATAAATTATGGAGGCAGCATTGTTTCTCCTGCCAAATCGGGAGGTACAGGCACAATTCATTTTTTTGCAAAAGGCAGCAGCACAAGTAATCCTACCGTTGCCACTTTGTTTTTATCCGACGACGGCGGAACATGGACTCCGATTGCAGCAGCTACAGGCTATTCGTTTACCGGTGCGGCTTACGAAGAATATGAATTTGAAGTGAACAGTTCCACAGCCCGTTACGTTAAACTGGAAGTATCAAGCGCGAGCTATAACAGCCTGTATATTGAGAACTTTACTGTTACTGCCAACGGTAAAAAAATTCCTCATGTAATACAGGCAAATCAGCCGACGTTTATAGCTTCGGCAGGAAACGAAGTAAGCGATAATATTGAATTGCAGGGAACTAACATAACATCCGACGTGAGAGTTCGATTTGCTTCGGGAGCAGCCTTTTCACTGCATAATTTAACGACTGTCCCCGCCGCCGACATTAACAATAAGACATATAATATGCCTGTCTATTTCCAGTCGGTAACGGGAACTTATTTTCTTGACACTCTGTATGTTTCCGGTGACGATTTCAGTTTCGAGCGTCCGTTCCCCGTCAAGGGATATAATAAACAGGATATAATATATCAGGATTTTGATGGCGTGTGGACGCAGACAACTTCATATAACAATTTCAATATAAGCGGATGGGAAGTTACAAGCGGCAGCGCAACAACTTATAGCGTTATCGACGGCAGGGCGCATTTGCAGTTAAGTTCGGCAAATACATCCAATCCTGCAGGCGAGCTGCTTTCCCTGCCAAAATCGGGCGGCGTAGGAACAGTATCTTTCCTGTATAAAACAGATAACAATCCGGTGAGACTGAAGATTTTTGCTTACAAATCTCTGTCTGAAGCTCCTTTGGCTACCATAGACACGGTTATTCCGGGCAATACGCCGATCACTATGTTTGAAGGCGTATTAAACCAGCCGGAAGCTGTTTATGTGAAGCTCCAGAATGCAGCTGAAACGGCATGGTTTTCTATTTACATAGACAATATTGCTGTAACTGCCAGTGGAAAAGGCACTCCTTCCGCTACAGTTCCTGAAGCGGTTTCCCTTGTAGCTTATCCCGAAGAAACGGCAAGCGCCCAGATAGAAATAGCAGTGGCTAATGTGGAAGACGAAGTGACGTTCTCGCTGAAACGCGGCGACAGTTTCAGTATTGACAAAACAGGTTTTACGCCAGCGAGCATTGATGCTGTAGAAACGGTTACTGTAAGTTATACGTCGTCTGCCGACAAATCTTTTGTTGCCGACACTCTTATGATTGAAAGCAATGGACTGTTGAAACCCTACCAGATTATTCTGTATGGATATATTCCGCAGGAAAAAGCAGTAGAAGATTTCAATGCTGAAGGTTGGGCGCCTAATGGCACAGACGGTAATTATGCAGTTGATGGATGGCTCGTGAAAAACGGAACGCGAATACTTATAGCTTATGAAGGCGTTGCGAGTGTTCGTCTACGGTCGGATGTGGGTAAAAAAGTGAATGCCTCGCTGACGTCTCCTCCCAAAGCTGGCGGCGTAAACAAAGTGTCGTTCTATTATCGTTCGGAAACTACCAAACTGTATCTGCAAACATCGCAGGACGGCATAGCGTGGAAAAATAACGATTCAATTGAAGTTCTGTCCAATTTCTCTGATTTTATACCTTACTCCGCAGAAATCAAAGAACGCGACGCCCTGTATTTCAGAATAGAATCGGTTCCAACACAAAATTTCTCATATTGGGATACTTATATTGATTCCATTGTTGTGGATGCCATGCCCTACTTGCGTCAGGCAGGCGCAGTTGAAGCCATTTCAACAACGAGAAAGAACGTGGCGTTGCCTGTAAAGGTAGCCGGTCTGCTGGATAATCCGGCGACAATCAGCATGAAGGGTGGAACAGAATCGGTATTCAGACTTGAAAAATCTACTCTGCAACCAGCAGACGTTAATGGTGGTCTCATTGCCTCATTCGATGCAATTTTTGAAGGCGGCGATGCATCAGGCTTGTATAAGGATACGATTGTTATTTCTAATACAGAGATAGGCGGTGTGCTGGAAATTTCGCTGGCTGTCGATTACACAAAACCCTATTTGTCGCTGGCAAATACTGTTGCAGCTACGCAAACGACTGTCACTGTTCCATTAATTATTCCGATTGAAATCAGCGGTATTTTGAACACGGAAGCGTTCATTGCTCAAGACGATGAAGAGCATTATACGCTTTCTGCTACTACAATTGAGCCGACTGCGCTGGAAAATGGCACAACTGCTACGATTAATGTCACATTCACGGCAAGCATTGCAGGCAGTTATCCAAACGAAATTCGCGTCACCAACGGCGAAACAGATCCTGTTACGATTCCGTTAACTGTTGTTTATGAACCTCTTAGTCTGGACAATATTTCCGGAAAAATCCAGGTTTATATGTCAAATAAAGGTATTCTCTACATAAGCGGAGCGCCTGCAGGCACTGATGTAACTGTCAGCAATATGCTGGGTCAGGCTGTTTTCCGTGTAAAAACAAATTCTGCAAACGAGCAGTTTAAGTTGCCGTTGCCTGAAGGAACTTATGTGGTGAAGGTTGGCGAAAGAGCATTGAAGATCAAATAATAATTGTTTTTAAAATGTTATTAATTATAGGACGGGACGCCGTGAGGCGTTCCGTTTTTTTTTAATTGTATGTTGGGCATACTCACCTACTATACTTTGCACGGTATGGTTTTGTGCAACGTCATTGCGAAGGTGAAGCCTGAAGCAATCCAGTAAAAAACTGAAAACTGAAAACTGAAAACTGAAAACTGAAAACTGAATTGAATTTCTGGATTGCTTCGCTAACGCTCGCAATGACGACACTCTTTGTGCTACGTATCTCGTTCATCGTGTCTCTTTATTCCAGAAAAAAATTATTTTCTACCAAAATTACGTCCCTGACCTTTAAATTTGAAATTTTTTCTGTCAAATATTTTCAAATCTGATTTTTTTGTCTAATTTTGCAAATATATTTCTATTAAAATAATAATTCATCGTTTTATGAAAGATTTATTTGTATTGCTGTTTGCTTTTATGTCAATTAGCGCAAATGCTCAAA
>JAIRPX010000132.1 GCA_031256775.1 Dysgonamonadaceae bacterium | reverse complement strand
CTGTAATAAGTACAAATGAAGGCGGCATTCCTGATATTGTAGAAGATGGTATTAGCGGTTTTATTGTAGAAAAACAAAATCCGGAAATGCTGGCAGCCAAGATAGAAGAATTGATTAATCATTCCGAATTGCGAATAAACATGGGTGTTGCCGGACAGAAAAAGTTTAAGGAAAATTACACATTAGAGATTTTTGAAAAACGAATGTGTGAGATATTGCATGAGATATTATAATTTATAGCTTTTAGCAGGATTTTATTATTTATCAATATACTAATAAATAATCCAATATTATTTATCAGTATATTAAAAAATAATTATTATCTTTGCCGTTGATCATTAAACAAGGCTTGCGATGGATAAGGAAATTATCAAACGCATAATCAGGGAAAAACAGGATGAAATATCTAATACTAAGTTAGTTATTCGTCATTTTAATTTGGAGCTTGTGGCAAATTATGTTTTTATAGGTTTGCGACGGGCAGGAAAATCGTACCTGATGTATCAGCACATTCTGAATTCAATTTCTTCAGGTGCGATTTTGCCCGAACAGGTGCTGTATGTGAATTTTGAAGATGAGAGAATTTCTTCTATTCAGGCAAAAGATTTAGGTTTGCTGCTTGATGCTTTCGGTGAAATGTACGACAAAAAACCTTGTGTTTTTTTAGACGAAATTCAAAATATTGATGGTTGGCACAAATTTGTCCGCCGCATTGCCGACAGCAAATATCGCGTTTTTGTAACCGGCAGTAATGCCAAAATGCTTTCAAAAGATGTACATACTACGCTTGGCGGCAGGTTTCTGTTTCACGAAGTTTTTCCGTTTTCTTTTGCTGAATATCTCAAATTCAACAATTTGGAGTTGAGGAAAAATTGGATTTACGGCAACGAGCGTACTCAGGTAATCAAATTGTTTTCAAATTATTTTTATTTTGGAGGTTTCGCCGAAACTTTTGTAATCAACGACAGGCGAGCATGGCTCAACTCACTGTATCATAAAATTTTGTTTGGTGACATTATTGTCCGCAACGAAATTCGCAACGAAAATGCCATTCGTATGCTGGTAAAAAAACTTGCTGAAAGCGTGATGCAACCGATGTCGCTTTCGCGCCTGAATAACAGTGTGGATTCCACAGGTGCAAAGGTTTCACGTAATACTTTGGTTGATTATTTGCAATATTTGAGCGATGCTTATCTGATTTTTAGCATTTCCAATTTTTCCGACAAATTTTTGGAAAAAGAAACTTTCAAAAAACGATATTTTTTCGATAACGGCTTGTTAAATATTTTCTTAATCAATAGGGAAACTGCTCTTTTAGAAAATCTTGTTGCTATAGAATTAAGAAAACGGTATGACGAAGATTTGTTTTTTTACAATAAAAATGTCGAAGTGGATTTTTATTTGCCCGAAGCTAAAATGGCTGTTCAGGTGTGCTATTCGCTAAACAGCGATATTGATACCCGAAAACGCGAAACAGGAGCATTGGTTCAGATTGCAAAGCGGTTTGAAATTGAATTTTTTTTGATAATAACCAAAGACGAAGAAGAAACAATCAGCGAAAACAGCATTGAAATTCAGGTTATCCCTGTTTGGAAATGGTTGCTGGAAAATGAATTGTCTTAAAGGATTTTTTTCTTAACCGAAGTATTTACTGTATATTTAACTATTTGACTATTATATATTTTCAATGTGAAAATAATTTTGCATGTAAATTAATAAATCAGTAACTTTGTCAATAAAAAACAGACGCATTCATGACAAAACGAGCGGTACGATTTTTCAATACGACAGGTCCCTGCAATCCTGACGATCATTACATGCTTCCTCCCGAAGATCGGTTGAAGGGAGCGCAGTTGCATCGCTATATAAACGACAAACTCTACTGGGTGCTTCATGCGCCGCGTCAAACAGGCAAAACGACATTCCTGCAAAACTGGATGCGCGAAATCAACGCAAGTCGAGAAGACGTTGTCGCCTGCTATGTGAGCGTGGAGACTTGTCAGGGAATAAGCGACATAAACAAGGCTATGCGGACTATTTATTCCGCCATTCGTTTTTTTTCTAAAACGAGCAATATTCCAATACCCACGCTAAACAATATAGACAGTGAGGGACTGGTTCAGGAGATCTTGTCGAAATGGGCGGAACTTGTTGCCCCCAAGTCGCTCATAGTATTGTTTGATGAAGTGGATGTGCTTGAAGGCGAACCGATGATAAGTTTTCTGAGGCAACTGCGCGGCGGATTTGCAAAACGGGGAGCAGGCTCGTTTCCGATTTCCATAGTACTGGTTGGTTTGCGCGATTTGAAAGACTATATCACGAAATTGAAAGACGGCGTTGCCCCGAATCCAGGTTCGCCGTTCAATATAAAAGAAGATTCGGCAGTTATCGGCAATTTCTCCCAAGCGGCTGTTGCCCATCTTTTTGCGCAGCGCACGGAAGAAACCGGACAGCAAATCACGCAGGAAGCGCTGGATTACGTTTGGGAATTGTCAAAGGGGCAGCCGTGGATAGTCAATAATCTGTTTAAGCGGGCGACAATGCGCGTTCTTGACGCAAACGATTACAGTACGGTAACTTACGATCATATTCGCGAAGCCTGCGAACAGATGGTTCTGGCGCGGGAAACGCACCTTGATATTGATTCTCTGGCAAACCGCTTAGATGATCCGCGCATCCGTATTGTGATGGGAAAAATGATAAGCGGCGAGACGGACACAAATCTGGTTCAGAGCGAAGGATTCAGGTTATGTATGGATTGGGGCTTGGTGGTTATTGAAAACGGATCCTCGCAGGTAGTGAATCCCATCTACCGTGAAATGCTTGCAAGAGAAATGACATACGGTGCGCAATTGGCTATTCCGGAACCGAACTGGCGCTGGCAAAAAAACGACGGAACGCTGGATATGGACAATCTCATGAGGGAATTTCAAAAGTTCTGGCGCAAACATTCCGCCGTTTGGGA
>JAIRPX010000115.1 GCA_031256775.1 Dysgonamonadaceae bacterium | reverse complement strand
AATATAAACAGAGCAGCGTAGCTGCGATACCTTAATTTTTATTCATTTCATGTTTATGAATTAATTTGCTGTTAAAAAAGATGTCGCAGCTACGCTGCTCAGTGAAAGGTCTGTGTTTTTCAACCGTGCGCTTACGCACACGGCTACAAAGATGTCGCAGCTACGCTGCTTTTGTTCAGCACGGTTTAGAAGAATTTTCAGCTTATCTGTTTTACGAAGTAACGCGAGAAAAGTTTTTTAAACGAGACACGTGGTGCAAAGCATGAAAGCACGGATTATAAAGCCGCGTCAGCAGGAAAGCCATAGACACAGGGTTTTGCGGGTGAGCCGCTTTCGTGCTTTCGTGCCAGCATCGTTTTTTTGTTCATCGTTTTTGTATATCTCCAATTTTTTGCGTAAATTTGCGCCGAATTTCAAAAACAGGGCATGAGAGTTATTACGCTTATATTATCTATTTATATTGTAATATTGTCTGCAATGATATGTTGCAACCGATATTGCGTAAATGACTATAAGGAATATGCGGAATTAGAAATGGAGAATTTTCCACATAGCGATTGTTCCGACGCTTGTTCGCCTTTTTGTTTGTGCGCTACCTGCTGTTGTACAGGTTTTACTTTTGAGTTTTCTTCTGCATATTTACAAATAAAACCACAGGAAACAATTCTAAAAAACGTTCCATATCTATCAGGAATTTATATTTCACCTTGGCTTAGAAGCATTTGGCAGCCGCCACAAATGAAATAATTAGTCATTAGCAGTTAGCAATTAGTCATTAGCAGTATTTCATAATTTGACAATGCTGCAACTCATATTTTATTATCAATAATCCATAATTTATAATTCATAATTCATAAAATTATGTTCCAAAAACTAATTAAATTCTCTATTGAGAATAAATTGGCAATAGGTATTCTTACGCTGGCTCTGATAGTGTGGGGCGTTTATTCCCTCATACAGTTGCCTTTTGACGCGACTCCCGATATTACAAATAATCAAGTGCAGGTAATAACACAAGCGCCGTCGCTGGGAGCGCAGGAGGTCGAACAGTTTATCACATCGCCTGTTGAAATGGCTTTTGCCAATATTCCAAAAGTGATAGAACGGCGAAGTATCAGCCGTAGCGGTTTATCTGTTGTCACTATCGTATTTGACGATAATACAGATATTTACTGGGCGCGTCAGCAAATAAGCCAGCAATTAAAAGAAACAGAGGAAATTATTCCCAAAGGCTTGGGAACAACCGGTTTAGCGCCCGTTTCTACCGGACTTGGCGAAATCTATCATTATGTTATACATCCTGCAAAAGGATATGAAGACAAATATACGCTTGCCGATATGCGAACTATGCAGGACTGGATTGTCCGCAAACAGCTGGCTGGAACAGCTGGCATTGCCGAAGTGAGCGGTTGGGGCGGTTTTGTCAAGCAGTATGAAGTAGCAGTCAATACCGACAGGCTGAATGCCTCAGGCGTAAGTATCCTTGAAGTTTACAGCGCGCTTGAAAAAAATAACGAAAATACTGGCGGAAGTTATATTGAACAGTATAGTAATCAATATTTTATACGAGGCATAGGATTAGCTTCATCGTTGGAAGACTTAGAACAGATACCTGTAAAAACTGTTAACGGGATACCGGTTTTAATACGCGATATAGCTAAAGTAGGTTTCGGTTCGGCAGTGCGTTACGGAGCTGTTACCCGCAATGGCGAAGGTGAAGTCGTTGCAGGCATTACCCTGATGCTGAAAGGAGAAAATTTCCAGCAGGTTATCGAAAATGTCAAGGAACGGATGGCGCAAATACAAAAAAGTCTTCCGGAAGGTATTATCATTGAGCCGTTTATCGATCGCACAGAATTGGTCAACCGCACAATGAACACGGTTGCCAAAAACCTGATTGAAGGAGGATTAATCGTTATCTTCATTCTTGTTTTACTGCTTGGTAATTTCAGGGCAGGATTAATTGTTGCTTCCGTTATTCCATTATCCATGCTGTTTGCCCTGTCCATGATGAGACTTTTCGGAATTAGCGGCAACCTGATGAGTCTTGGCGCAATAGATTTCGGATTGATTGTGGACGGAGCGGTAATTATCGTGGAAGCCGTTTGCCACAGTATAAGTACAAACCGGCAACGATATGGCGTTCCAATGTTAACAAAAAAACAGATGGACGTTGAAGTATTTGAATCAGCTTCCAAGATTCGGAACAGCGCGGCTTTTGGTGAAATTATCATCATGATAGTTTATTTACCTCTGTTTACGCTGGTTGGTATTGAAGGTAAGATGTTTCGCCCGATGGCTCAAACTGTATTTTTTTCCATACTTGGTGCATTTATACTTTCATTAACATACGTTCCAATGGCAAGCGCACTGTTTTTAAACAGGAAAACCGAACACAAACGGAATATTTCGGATAAAATTATTGAAAAGCTGCAAAACCTGTATCAGCCTCTGATACGTAAAAGTCTGAATTGGAGCAAGACAGTTATTTTATCCGCTATTGTGCTTTTCGGCGTTAGCCTGTACGTATTTAACCAAATGGGCGGCGAATTTATTCCAACGTTGGAAGAAGGCGATTTTGCAGTGGAAATAAGCATGGCGCAGGGAACATCGTTAACGCAGGTGATAAAAACTTTTTCGCAGGCGGAAAAACTTTTGAAAGACAATTTTCCCGAAATAAAGCAGGCTGTTACGCGAATAGGCAGCGCAGAAATTCCTACCGATCCGATGCCTGTTGAACGTGGCGATATGATGCTTGCACTAATTCCAAAAAAACAGTGGACTTCCGCCAAAACAAAGGAGGAATTGATGGAGAAAATGGAAGAGACGCTGAAAGTACTTCCTGGCGTGAATGTAGAAATGTCGCAGCCAATGCAAATGCGTTTCAATGAATTGATTACAGGTATAAAACAGGATGTGGCAATAAAAATATACGGAAATAACATTGATATACTTTCCACTCAGGCAGGAAAAATAGCCTCATTGATAAAAAATGTGAAAGGCATATCCGAGCCGTTTATTGAAAAAGTTTCGGGATTGCCTCAGATTCAAGTAGTTTACAATCGCGACAGGTTGGCAAAGTACGGTATTCCGATAAGTGACGCCAATTTTGTTTTGCAGACTGCATTTGCCGGAAGCGAAGTCGGTACAATATATGAAGAAGACCGGCGCTTCGATGTTGTTTTACGTTTGGAAAACGAAGTAAGAAACGATGTTAACGCGCTGAAAAACTTAGCTTTACCTTTGTCTTCGGGCGGAACAGTTCCGCTTTCGCAGGTAGCAGATATAGAGTTTCGCGAAGCGCCCGCGCAAATAAGTCATGAAGACGGACAACGCTGTATTTATGTTGGATTTAATGTTAGCGGTCGCGATATTCAAAGCGTTGTGTCTGAGATACAGGATATTCTGGATAAAGAACTTAAATTTCCGTCGGGTTATTATTACACTTATGGCGGACAGTTTAAAAATCTGGAAAAAGCCAAGTCAAGATTGATGATTGCTGTTCCGCTGGCATTAGCGCTTATATTATTCCTGCTCTATTTGACCCTCAGAAGTATTAAACAGGCTTTACTTGTTTTTTCAGCCATACCCCTTTCCGCTATTGGTGGAATATGGGCGCTTTGGCTGCGCGATATGCCGTTCAGTATTTCGGCGGGTGTAGGATTTATTGCACTGTTTGGCGTTTCCGTTTTGAATGGCGTAGTATTGATTGCTCAATTCAATTCTCTTGAAAAGGATGGCGTTGCCAATATAATCGAAAGGATTGTGAAAGGGGCAACTGGTCGTTTGCGCCCTGTTGTGATAACGGCTCTGGTAGCATCTCTGGGATTTATGCCTATGGCATTGTCGGTTAGTGATGGCGCAGAAGTACAGCGTCCTTTGGCAACTGTTGTCGTAGGCGGATTAATAACAGCTACCTTGTTGACGCTGTTTGTGTTACCTGCCTTATATAAAATGTTGAACTTAAAAAAATCAGTAAAATGAATCATATAACAAAAATCCTGTTTACCGGAATTTTCATTATTCTTTCTTCCGGTTTGCAAGCGCAAAATACAGTTAAATCGCTTGATGAATGTATTCAGATGGCGATAAACAATAACCTGACTTTGAAATCTGGACGCATCGCCATTGAAAAAGCAAAAGCTATGCAAGGTTCAGCTTTCAATATCGGCAAAACAAATATTTCAGTGAGTCAGGATCCTGTTTCTGGCGGAAATCCCGATAACAGTTTGTCTGTAAGTCAGAGCTTTGAGTTCCCGACAGTCTATATAACCCGTCATAGTTTACTTAAAGCGGAAACAGATTTGGAAAGAAGCAGGCTGGAAGCGTCCATAAACGAATTGGTTAAAGAAATTGCAAGCGTTTATTATAACTTGCTGTATGCACGCGAAACTATGAGGATATTGCAGAAGCAGGACGAGCTTTACAGTCGCTTTTTATATCTGGCTTCCGCGAAATTCAATTCGGGCGAGACTAACAGGTTAGAGGTTATAAATGCCGAGCGGATTTGTGGTGAAAATAAAATTGATTTACAGAATGTGGAAAAAGATTTCCAGAATTTTCAATTGCTGATGCAAAAATGGCTTAATACGGATGAACAAATAGAACCTGTCGAAAGTGAATTGCCTGTTATTGAGCCTGTTTCGGAAGCAAATGACTTGGATGTATCGCAAACTCCAATTAACAGCATGTATGAAAATCTTTTGAAAGCAAGTGCAAAAAAATTGTCGTTACAGAAGCAGCAATTTTTGCCTGAATTTAATTTTTCACTGCGTAATCAGCTTTTAATCAAAGGATTCAATCCTTACGGACTTGAACGCGAAAGATTCGACAAAGGAAACTTCATGGGATTTGAAGCAGGTATAAGTATTCCTTTATTTTTTGGAGAACAACTGTCTAATGCAAAG
Source organism: Dysgonamonadaceae bacterium (assembly GCA_031256775.1). Lineage (GTDB taxonomy): Bacteria > Bacteroidota > Bacteroidia > Bacteroidales > Azobacteroidaceae > Azobacteroides. The sequence continues at coordinate 18,010 of JAIRPX010000115.1, read as the reverse complement.
GCTGCCAAGAGGGAAATGCAGCTTTTGCAGATGCAGCGGGAAGATGCTTTATCGTCTTTAAAAAAGGAATACCAGCTCTCTCTTGGCGAATATCGTAAGGCTAAAGAACGATTAGATTATTACATGAAGACAGGTATGCAGCAGGCAGAGGAAATCAATCGGCTTTCGCAATTGTCTTACGAAAAAGGCGAAATAGGATATGTTGAATATATCCAGAATCTGAAAACAGCAATCGAAATTCATCTGAGCTATGCCGATGCTGTAAATGCTTATAATCAAAGAGTTATTACATTAAATTTTTTGCAGGGCAAATTGGGAATTAAGAATTAGGAATTAAGAATTAAAAAATTAAAAGATATGAAAAAAATAATAAATCACTGTTCACTCGTTCACTCGTTTACTTGTTCACTTGTTTACTCGTTCACTCGTTTACTTGTTTACTCATCTACTCGTTCACTTGTTTACTCTCTCATATTCTTTCTTGCTGTATCATGCGTAAAATCTGCGCAGGAAAATCAAGAAAATGAAGCACATGAACATACGGAAGAAATATGTCTCACGGAGAAACAGATGCAAGCTGTGGATATTCAGCTTGGTAGCATAGAAAAACGTGATTTGAACAACACAGTACGTGCAAATGGCGAATTAGTATTAAATCCGCAGGAAAAAGCCGACGTAAATTCGCTTATGGGCGGGATTATCAGGCAAATACTCATTACGGAAGGCAAACATGTTAGCAAAGGGCAAACGCTGGCATATCTGGAAAATACAGAAATTGTTGAAATACAAAAGAATTATCTTATTGCTCAAAAAGAACTGCATGTTGCCGAACAGGAATATATTCGTCAGCAGGCGCTTTCGTCTCAGGGTGCAGGCTCTGATAAAAATTTGCAGCAAACAACAGCAAACTACGAAGTTTCAGAAGCCAGAGTTAAAGGACTGGAAAAACAGTTGGAACAGCTTTACATCAATCCAGTAGATGTTTACAAAGGCAATATGGTTACGCAAATACCTGTTAAAGCTCCGATTAGCGGGGTGATTATAAAAATAAACATCCATACGGGCAGTTATACAGATATTCAAAATCCGTTGATGTCAATTCAGGATAATTCACGTATGCACTGCGATTTACGTGTTTTTGAAAAAGACATTCATCTTCTAAAAGCAGGGCAGGAAGTATATATAAAGCTCACCAACATGCCCGGAACAGAACTGAAAGGCGTTGTTCGCGAGATAAATAAATCGTTTGAAAATGAGACAAAATCTTTAACCGTTCATGTGGATATTAACGACAGTAAAAATCCGTATCTGCTGCCTGGAATGTATGTTGCTGCGCTTATAAATACAGGAACGCACAAGACAGATGCAGTTCCCGACAACGCTATTGCAAGTATGGAAGGTAAAAACTATATTTTTCTGCTGGAAGACAATATCGTTGAAGATGACAATAAGATGTTTCATTTCAAACGCATAGAAGTAGTAACCGGTATTAACGAATTGGGATATACTCAAATTACAGCTTTAGAAGATATACCCGACGATGCTAAAATTGTGATTTCCAACGCTTTTTATGTAGCGTCAATGGCTGCGGGAGAAGAAGAAGAGGAATAGGTATTATACTTTGAACAGTATGGTTTTGTGCAACGTCATTGCGAAAGCCTGAAGCAATCCAGTAAAAAACTAATAACTGAAAACTAATAACTGAAAACTGAAAACTGTCTGGATTGCTTCGCTAACGCTCGCAATGACGTTGCACTAAATTAAGCCGCATAAAGTATAACTTGTCAACTCGTTTACTTATTTACTTGTCAACTACTTGTTTACTCGTTTACTCAATTCTTGTTTACTCAATTCCTGTTTAAATTGCTTTCAAATAAAACTTATGGCTGTAATAACTTGAGCGCCAGCTTCCTGATTCAAATTATGAATCAGTTTATCTCTACATGTCATTAATTCGTTTTTTACTACCGAAGAATTTATCTTAACATACAGACACATATTTTTAATAAATATATCGCTTGTATATCGCATAACCATCGCTCCCAATACTTTTTCCCATGAATTTATTAAGCGTACTTCCGCCAGTTTACGGGCAGCAAGCGGATTTTCATGAAAATAGAGTTCCATTACGTTAGATATTGGTTGCGCGTCTTTTTTTTTCATTTCAATTCATTTATAATGCCGTTATTCACCTGAAATAACTTGTAATCGTGATCAATACCTTTCAGTATCTCGTCTAAATATTTACGATTGGTATCGGTAATAAAAATCTGTCCGAACTCAGGTTGCGAAACTAAGTGTATGATTTGTTCAACCCTGTCAGCATCTAATTTATCGAATATATCGTCTAACAAAAGAATAGGTAAACAAGAACCTTTCCGGACAAGAAAACGGAACTGCGCTAATTTGAGCGCAATCAGATAAGTTTTGCATTGCCCCTGCGAACCAATTTTCCGGATTAGATAACTGTCTAAAAGAAAGCGGAAATCGTCTTTGTGTACTCCAGTGCTTGTATATCCCAATATTTTATCTTTTTCTCTTTTTTCTGTCAGCAAAACATGGAAAATGGCGTCGTTCAATTGCGAATCATATTGCAAATCAATTGTTTCTGTTTCATTAGATATATTCCTGTAATATTCTTTAAAAACAGAGATAAACTCAGAAACAAATTCCATTCGTGTTCGGTGAATAAATTCGCCTTCGCTTGCCAGTGTCGTCTCCCATATTTCATACAAGTCATTTTCATTAGATACAACGTTGCGTAAAAGCGAGTTACGCTGTTGCAAAGCCTTGTTGTAACGTATCAGTGCGTGAAGATAATCCTTATTATACTGGCAAATCAGCATATCTACGAATTTTCTTCTTTCGTCGCTACCTCCTCTAATGAGGTCTATATCTGACGGCGAAACCATAACCAAAGGAATCAATCCTATATGTTCCGACAGTCGCTCGTATTCTTTTTTGTTGCGTTTGAAAATTTTTTTTTGTTTTCTCTTTAAACCGCAATAAATTTCTTCCAGCGAATCGCCTTCATGGTAAAAACCTTGCAGGATGCAAAAATCACCGTCATGTTTAATCAACTGTGAATCAAACAAATTAGTTTGATTTTTCGTAAACGACAGATAATAAAGTGCATCCAGCAAATTAGTTTTTCCCATGCCGTTATTGCCAAAAAGGTAATTCATTTTTGGAGAAAACAGCAAATCAGCTTCTTCAATATTTTTAAAATTCAGTATTGAAATGCGTGAAATAATCATATTACAAAGATAGTATGAAATTTTCAGATTCCACACAAATGGATAAAAATTTTTCTGGATTGCTTTGCTGCAAGCGGCTCGCAATGACGCAGTGTGTGATGCACGTCATTGCGAAGCCTGAAGCAATCCAGAAATTTATAAGGGAAATGTATATGATTATTCTGCAAACTGCAAACCGTTTAATTTATTCCATGCTCCTCGCGTGAAATCGGGTATTTTCACAGGAGCGGAGTTATTATCAAGCGACAATTCCGTTAAGGGTATCAGACAGCACCATTCGGCAAGGTCATAAACGTCCATATCCAATGGCAAACCTTTTTGTAAACAGTATATCAGTCGATAATCCATGATATAGTCCATGCCGCCGTGTCCGCCGACAGTTTTGGCTGTTTCCTCTATTTCCTTAACAATCGGATGTTTATATTTTTCCATCAGCGCCTTTTTAACATCCTGAGGCATAAAACTGTGCGCAGTAAGTTTTTCGTGATTGGCTGCAACTTCCGAATCTATTTCGCCTGCATCTAAGGCATAGCCTTCAGAAGGATATTTGTTGGCAAAACCTTTGGTGCCGGTCAGCTGATACATGCGGTTGTAGGGACGTGGCGAAGTCACATCGTGTTCAATCAGAATTGTTTTTCCATTTTCAGTGCGAATAAGAGTGGTCGTGTGATCTCCATTTCGGAAATTTTCCACTGTTCGTCCTGTTTTTTCCTTGATATATGCAGGATTACCTATAGCTTTCGTATCAACCGAGACTAAAAAATTAAGTTTGTCGCCTCTGTGAATGTTCATAGCCTGGCAAACGGGACCTATGCCGTGCGTCGGGTAAACGTCGCCGCGATGTTTTTCATTGTAATCCATGCGCCAGTTTTCCCAGTACTTATCCCAGTAGGGCTGTAATCCATGTATATAAGCTCCTTCGCCATGAATGATTTCGCCCAGCAGCCCCTGCTGAACCATGTTGAGCGTTGTCAGTTCAAAAAAGTCATAAACGCAGTTTTCCAACTGCATACAATGCTTCCGCGTTTGTTCTGAGATATTTATCAGATCCCAGATTTCATTGAGCGTCATTGCTGCTGGCACTTCAATTGCTACGTGCTTTCCATCTTTCATTGCCTGTTTGCCGATAATGGCATGATTTATCCAGTCGGTAGCAACATAAATCAAGTCAATGTCGGGCAAAGCTGTTACCTTACGCCATACCGCAGTGTCGCCGTAAAATTCTTTTGCCTTAGGAATTCCGCGCTTTTCAAGCATTGTATTCACTTTTTTCACGTTTTGCTCCTTTACGTCGCAAAGCGCAACAATTTCTACGCCTGGAATGTGCGTCATGCGCTCTACAGCGCCAGGACCGCGCATACCCAATCCAATAAACCCTACTCTGACTGTCGGAAGCGGATCGCAACGCAACTGTATCACATCTGTTTGATTGGACGGACGCTTCGGCGTTTTTACCTCAATAACGGGTAAAGACTTTTTATCTTTGGAAAAAATAACTGTCGTATTCAGCAATAAACACAACGATAGCAAAATAATGTATGAAGATTTCATATTATATGTATTAAAATATTTAAAACTCTAAACTCTAAACTCTTTAATGACTTCCTGCATTTGGTCGGCTTTATCTTCCAAATCAGTTAATAACTTCAATTGCGCTTTGGTACGCTGCAAGTTATGTTCAGGGAAATGAATTTTATAATAAGTATCCCCGTTCAAATAGTCGGTAAAAAAGCGGACAGTTTGCATATAAGTCAACAAACGCGCGCCGAAAGGCAGGAGTTCAATTTCTATCGGCTTCAGAAACGAGCGCGCTGTTCCCAAATAACCTTTTGCATAGCTTGTGTAAATATCCATATTTACGCTCACATTGTCCAAATTAGCATCATCTTCTGCGCCTGTATTTGCGCCTGTACGAATAAAATCGCCAAAATCCGATACGACATAACCGGGCATAACTGTGTCGAGGTCAACAACGCAAAGCACTTTTCCTTCCTCGTCGAACAAAACATTGTTCACTTTTGTGTCGCAATGATTAATGCGTTTTGGGATTTTTCCTTCCCGTCCCATTCGTTCAACCTGCGTCATTTCCTCTGCGCGCGATTCTATTTCTTTAATAATTTTGAGGCTGTCCCCTACCCGACCGGCGCTGTTATTTGCTATGGCGTCATGGAATTGTTCCAATCGAAATTCCATGTTATGGAAATCAGGAATTGTTTCATATATTTTTTCCGGAATATCAGCCAGCCATGACTGAAATTCGCCAAAAGCTTTTCCTGCCGAAAAAGCTAATTCTGGCGTAATTGCGTCATAGCTTTTACCTTTTTGGATAAAAAGATATACGCGCCAATAGTTTTCGCCGTCGAAGTAAAACAGTTTCCCATCTTTGGCAGGGATAATTGTAAGCGTTTTCCTGTCAATATCCTGTTCACCTTTTTCTATCAGTTTTTTACGAATATGATTTGTAACGTGCAGGATATTGTTTTGCAACAGTTCTACATCTTTAAATATATGATGATTAATCCGTTGCAGTAAATAATCGGGTTTGTCTGTTTCCGAAGTCCTTACAAGGAACGAATCGTTAATATGCCCTGCACCCAAAGGCGCTACGGAAACTACAGTTCCCTCTGTTTGAAAATGTTGAATTAAATTAGATTGTTTATCCATTATTGTAAATATTTAAGTTTTTAAAAATATAAAGTAACTGCTAAATTAGCTGATTTTCACCGAAAAACCAAATAAAATGATTAAGCGGTCAGCTTTCTTTAAAAACCCGCCTTGACAGTTTTTTATCTGCAAAGCGGGTAGAATAAAAAGAAATTTTAAGTTTAAATTATTATTCTGCTTCTTGCTGTGATTCGTATTCTTTCAGCAATTTATCCTGAACATCAGAGGGAACTAATTCGTATGCGGCGAATTTCATAGTGAAAGACGCACGACCTCCCGTGATGGAACTCAACGAAATAGAATAGTTGCTCATCTCTTTCAGGGGAACTTTTGCCATCAGTTTTTCATAACCCTTTTCAGAATTTATGCCCATAATCATGGCTCGACGTCCCTGCAAATCGCCCATCACATCGCCCATATATTCCGAAGGAAGAGATACTTCCACATCGTAAACAGGCTCAAGGATTTTTGGTCCTGCATTTTTGAATGCGTCTGAGAAAGCGTTTCGTCCGGCGAGCATAAATGAAATTTCATTAGAGTCGACAGGGTGCATTTTTCCGTCATATACAACCACGCGCACGTCGCGTGCATACGAGCCTGTCAATGGTCCCTGTTCCATGCGTCCCATGATTCCTTTTAGAATAGCAGGTAAAAACCGTGCATCAATTGAGCCTCCAACGATGGAATTGACAAATACCAGTTTTCCGCCCCATTCCAATGGATGTTCCTGAACGTCGCGCGCTTGAATCTTATATTCCTGCCCGTTGAATTTATAAATTTCGGGCATTGGCATATCGTCCTGGTATGGTTCGACTATCAAATGAACTTCGCCAAACTGACCGGCGCCTCCCGACTGTTTCTTGTGACGGTAATCAGCTCGTGCCGACTTGGTAATTGTTTCGCGATACGGAATTTTCGGTTCAAGAAATTCTATCGGTAATTTATCATTGTTTTCTACCCTCCATTTCAGGGTTTTAAGGTGAAATTCGCCCTGACCGGAAAGAATAACCTGCTTTAATTCTTTCGACTGTTCTATCACCCATGTTGGGTCTTCAGCCCGCATACGGTGCAGGATTTCCATCAATTTTTCAGAATCAGCTTCATTAATTGCTTTTATGGCGCGGCGATACTTTGAATTGGGATATTGAATGAAATTGAATTTATTGTCGGCGCCCTTACTATTCAGTGTGTTACCCGTATTAACATCTTTCAGTTTAACGGTTGCGCCAATATCTCCGGCTTTCAATTCCGTAACTTCCTGGCGAGTTTGACCGGCTACCACAAACAATTGAGCGATACGTTCTTTCGATCCCCTGTCTTCATTTAATAAATCATCGCCCGATTTTATTGTACCCGACATTACACGGAAATAGGAAACGCGCCCGATATGCGGCTCTACGGTCGTTTTGAAAACAAAAATACTTGCAGGAGCTTCCGGATCTATTTGAATATCTTTTCCTTCTGTATTTTTGTAAGCCGGTAATTCAGTTACTTTTGGAACATTGTTTCCCAAAAATTCCATCATGCGGCGGACGCCCATGTCTTTATCGCCCGATGCACAAAGAACGGGGAATATACCTCTGGTTATTAACCCTTTACGAATACCTTCGCGCATTTCGTCTTCACTTAAACTGCCCTGGTCGAAAAATTTTTCCATCAGAGCTTCATCATTTTCAGCGGCAGCTTCGACAAGAGCGTTATGCAGTTCATCGGCTTTTGCTTTTTCCGACGCGGGAATATCCAATATTTCAGGAACGCCGCCTTCGGGTTTCCACTGATACATCTTCATCTTTAAAACATCGACCATCTGATGGAAATTTACGCCTGTTTGAACCGGATATTGAACCTGGATTACTTTGGAACCATAGTTTTCCCTTAATTGATTCAACACATTCTCGTAATCGGCATTTTCCTTATCCAATTGATTTATAAGGAAAATAATCGGTTTCGACAATTTTTCGGCATAACGGAAAAGGTTGATTGTGCCTACTTCCACTCCATATTGTCCATTGATGACCATTAGCGCCGTATCAGTAATGCTCAGCGCAGAAACAGCAGCTCCTGCAAAATCATCAGAACCCGGACTGTCAATGAAATTCAGTTTCTTGCCGTTCCATTCCACGTTGAAAATGGTAGAAAAAACGGAGTAGCCATATTCCTTTTCCACTGGGAAATAGTCCGACACGGTGTTACCGTTAGCTATTGAGCCTCTGCGTTTTATAACTCCACCCTCATAGAGCATAGCTTCCGAGAGAGTGGTTTTTCCTGATCCTGAACCGCCAATGATAGCGATGTTTCTAATTTCATCTGTTTGATATACCTTCATGATAACTTGTGTATAATTATATTTAACAATAAATCTTGATTGTTTTTTTAAAAACTGCGCAAATTAGACAAAAAATTTAACAGTCCAAAAAAAATTGATATGTTATAAAACACAAACAGAATTTGATGCTAACAAACCTGTTAAGTCTAAAAGACTTAACAGGTTTTATTTTTATTGTTAAATCACATTATAACGTTTCTACTGTTTCAGAACATTACAGTAATTCCATAACTTGATCAATTCGCTTATTTAATGGCGTTTGATAATCCAGCCAGTGTATTTTGAATCCTCTACGTTCCATTCCGCGAAACCATGTCATTTGTCGCTTGGCAAATTGATGGATAGCTATTTCCAGCTGATCATACATTTCCCTGTAATTCAGTTTTCCAGTCAGGTAGAGAGTAATATACTTATATTCAAGCCCGTAGTAGATCAGATTTTCATCAGGGATTCCCGATTCAAGCAGGGATTTTACTTCTTCAATCATGCCTTCTTCCATTCGGACTTTAAGGCGACGGCTTATCTTTTCCCTCCGCAAATCCCTGTCAATATCTATACCTGTAATCAGGCTTTTTATCGGCTCGTTATCCAGTTCTTCCGGTTTGCAGGCAAGACAGTATTCTTCTATTTCAATTGCCCGTATAGCTCTTTGGCAAGAGTCAATATCTGTTTTATTGTGCAGGGTTTTATAAGAACGGAGGATTTTTTCCAGCTCATTAAGATTTTTGTCCTGTAACTGCTTTCTTAACGAAGGATTTTCAGGCACATCCAGAAGCCTGTATCCTTTCAGTACCGATTCGATATAAAGTCCTGATCCACCACACAGAATTGGCAGTTTTCCCCTGTTTTTTATTTCGGAAAAAGCTTTATGGAAATCGCGCTGATACTCAAAGATATTATATTTATCGCCTGCATTGCAAATGTCGATTAAATGATACGGAATTTGTTTTCCATTAACAACATAATCCCCCAAGTCCTTGCCTGTTCCGATAGTCATACCCCTGTAAACCTGCCGCGAATCGCCGCTGATAATTTCCGTATCCAGGCTGTCAGCTAATGTTGCTGCAAAAAGCGTTTTTCCTGAAGCGGTAGGTCCTAATACTGTAATTAAATCATACACCTTTTTAATCATTGAATCTTCCAGCGTCGGCGTATGAATAATAATTTCCGTCACAAATAATGATATGGTCGAGCAATGACATATCCAGCAATTTTGCTCCATTTTTAATTTTCGTTGTGATTTCGTCGTCCTGCGCACTTGGATGGTTATTTCCCGAAGGATGGTTATGACAAATAATCACATTTGAAGCTAAACGGCTAATTGCTTCTTTGTAGATAAGTTTAGAATCGACGTGTGTTCCGGAAACGCCTCCCTGACTGATTTTTATTTTATCAATTATACGGTTTGAACGATTAAGCAGAAGAACCCAAAATTCTTCATAACCCAAATCACATAAAAGCGGATGAAAATAGTTATAAATATCAATGCTACAAGTAATTGTCTTTTTTTCAGCTATTTCTGATATTTTCCTGCGCTTTCCAAGTTCCAAAGCGGCCACAATACCGACCGCTTTTGCTTCACCTATTCCTTTAAAACCGGAAATTAACTGGTTAACAGACAATTTGCCTAACTGGTTAATATTATTGTCTGTTGTTTGAAGAATCCTCTGCGACAGTTCTACTACGGTTTCTTCTTTACTGCCTGAACCGATAATGATAGCCAGCAATTCAGCATCGGTCAAAGCATTAACACCTTTATAAAGTAGTTTTTCGCGGGGACGGTCTTCCTTTGCCCAGTTTTTTATCCGTAATTTAACATTTGTTTCTTCCATAGTTTGGTTTAGCGTTAGAATCCACTAATAAGCGAATCATCTATTTTGCTCTTTCCACATAGGAGCCGTCGCGAGTATCTACCCTTATTTTTTCGCCTTCATTAATAAATAAAGGAACCCTGACGGTTGCGCCGGTTTCAACAGTTGCAGGTTTTGTAGCATTAGTTGCCGTATCGCCTTTTAAGCCAGGTTCGGTGTAAGTAACGGTCAGTACTACATGTGCCGGAAGTTCGGCAAACAGAATAGTTTCTGTATCTGCATGAACAACAACTTCGGCAATATCGCCTTCTTTCAGGAAATCTACGCCTGTGATGTTATCTTTAAGGATAGAAACCTGTTCAAAAGTTTCGTTGTTCATAAAATTGTAACCCATATCATCTTGATATAGAAATTGATATGGACGTCTTTCTATTCGGACTTCGTCCACTTTAACGCCTGCATTGAATGTTTTGTCGATAACGCGACCGGTTGTCACGTTTTTAAGTTTGGTACGAACAAAAGCGGGACCTTTTCCCGGTTTTACGTGCAAAAATTCCGCGATATAGTAGTATTGACCATCTATATCAAGACACATACCATTTTTAAAATCAGCTGTAGTTGCCATATAATTCTTTATAAAATTTTAAATTAAGGCGCAAAGGTAAGTAATTTACGATAAAAAAACAACATGGCGTCGAAATTCTAAAAAAATATTCGCATCCGGCAAAAATATCCCGAAAGTTTAATAATTTTGTACGGTTAAATAAGGAATAAATTAATATAACATAATGAAAATCGGAGATAAAGTGAGATTTCTTAATGCTGCAGGCGGCGGAATTGTTCGGGGATTCAAAAGTAAGGATATAGTTATAATAGAGGAAGATGACGGTTTTGAAACGCCGGTTCTGATTCGGGAATGTATTGTTGTTGGCGAAGATAATAAACCTGTCGTGAACAATAAGGAAGTATCCATTCCTAAACTTGAAATTAAGCCGGAATTGCCGGAAGAAAAATATGAAATTACCGAACTTTCGGGGAAAGACAGGTTGAATGTTTATCTGGCTTATCTTCCGCTTAATATAAAAATGGTGGGTAAATGCAATTATGAGGCTTTCCTTGTAAACGACAGTAATTATTACCTGTTTTTCAATTATATGAGCTGTCAAAATAAAGCATGGACAAGCCGCTGTTCGGGAACAGTAGAGCCGAATACCCGCCTTTTCATTGAAGAATTTGCTAAGGAACAGCTTAAAGAAATGGAAAAAATCTGCATCCAGTTTATTGCTTTCAAAAAAGATAAGCCATACAGCCTGAAAAATACCTATAGCATGGAATTTCATATTGATGAAGTGAATTTTTACAAGCTGCACAGTTTTCGCGAAAATGATTTTTTTGAAGATGAAGCCCTGATTTATCCGGTTGTAATAAATGATGCAGCCAGAGGGGAAATGCTTATTTCAGACGACGATTTACAGAAAGCGGTGCAGCAAAAGGCAAAGATTGATTTGAAACAGCATCTTCCTGAACCGGCAAAAAAAGCAAAACAGCCGGAAATAGTGGAAGTGGACTTGCATATTAACCAGTTAATAGATTCTACAGCAGGTTTAACAAATACCGACATGCTTAATATACAGTTAGATAAATTCCGGCAAACGATGACGGAATACAAAAATAAGCGCGGACAAAAAATCGTTTTTATTCACGGTAAAGGCGAAGGCGTTTTGAAAAATGCAATTTTAATGGAATTGAAATCCAAATATAAACATTTGCCCGTGCAGGACGCTTCCTTTAAGGAATATGGATTCGGGGCTACAATGGTAACAGTCAGATGATTGAAATAGAACGGAAATTTTTAGTACAGGGCGATTTTATTTCCCATGCTACACGGAAGGAAAAAATTGTTCAGGGGTATTTATGCGCTTCCGTTAAACGAAGTGTACGTGTGCGAATTAAAGGCAATTCGGCTTATTTCACAATAAAAGGTCCATCGAATGAAAACGGCTTTTCACGTTCCGAATTTGAGTATCCGCTTCCTGTCGGCGATGCGGTTGAAATCTTGGAACTCTGCGATTTGAAGATTGAAAAAGAACGATATTATGTTCCTGTCGGGCAACATACGTTTGAAGTCGATGTTTTTCACGGGGCGCACGAAGGCTTGATTATTGCCGAACTGGAATTGCAGTCGGAAAATGAGTTTTTTGAAATTCCCGACTGGTTAGGCAAAGAAGTTACCGGCGACGAACGCTATTACAATGCCTATTTAGCTAAACATACAGGATTTTAGACGAGGAAAAGGCAGCTTTCAAGTCAGTTTTTGTCGTAAATCATTGAGTTTGTCAAATGGATATTAATTTTCAATGCTGTTTATCAATTTTTTTGCTTTTAAAATTGAAAGCAGTTTTTTTGCTTCTTCAATGGATAAGCCATAACCAAGCCTAACAGTTTTGCCATCATGAATAATAGCAATGCATCCACCTGAATCACGGGTTAAAAAAGCTCTTATTCTCTCCCAAAATGTAAGCTGATAAGAATAATCAATTGATATTTGACTGATATTACTCACTTTTAAAACTCTATGTATTGCTTTTTTCCCAATACTGTCGGATATAAAAACATATTTGGAATCGAAAACGATATAACGTTCTCCGATATATTTCCAGAAAAGCCCCTTTATTACAGGATCGTATAGATAAAAACCAATAAAAAAACATACTATAAGATAATAAACAGGTTTTAAATCTTTATAAATCAACAGTATCAAAACAAGCAATCCTACAGTTGCTAAAAAAGGGATAATACTTGCAAGCGCCATAACTAAGCAATCTTTACGAACAGAAATATTTATTCTGACTTCTTCTTCCGAAAGAATTATTTCATTTTTCATATTTTTTATGATTTCGTTATTGCGTAAAATTACAAATTTTTCCCTGAATTATACAAAAGGATAAAGAAATTTTCCACCTGATTTTTATTATATAGCGTAAAAACAGTCTATGAAATTATTTTTTTCAAATCCAGTTTGCGGTATTCTTCTGTCTTATGATTTTTATGTGTCCCTGTAAATAAGTGATATTGACGATATTCGCAGTCTAAGGAGCCGTTAATAAGCTTTGTTTTAGATGCGTGTTTCAGTCCGATATTGTCAAATCCTTCCAAATTAGATGAAATAATCCACGCTTCGTATCCTGTAAAAACATGTTTCAGCCTTTCGCCAATCATAGAATACAGCGCCATAAGGTCGCGCGGGTTAATGCGTTCTCCGTAGGGTGGATTTGTAATTAACAGTCCTTTATCGGCTGGGCTTTTTTCAATTTGTTGGAAAGCGGCAACTTTCAAGTCGATATATTTGGAAAGTCTTGCATTTTTTACATTTTTAGCAGCTGCCGAAACAGCTTTCGACGAACTGTCGGAGCCATAACATTTGAATTGAAACTCACGTTCACGACTGTCGTCCGTACTGATTTTTTCAAACAGCGATTCATCGAAGTTGTCCCATTTCTCGAAAGCATATTTATCTCTGAAAACGCCTGGCGCAATGTTCAGAGCAATTAAGGCAGCTTCAATCAGCAACGTACCGGAACCGCACATTGGATCGACAAAGCAACTTTCGCCATTCCATCCTGTTTTTAAAATCATTCCTGCGGCAAGTACTTCATTCAGCGGAGCTTCCGATTCTTCCAGTCGATAACCTCTTTTATGCAGGGAAACGCCCGAACTGTCTAACGAAAACGAACAGTCGTTGTGCGAAATATGAAGATGAAACTGCAAATCAGGATTGTTAATGCGCACGGAAGGACGCGGTTTTTCTTTTTCGGTGAAATAATCAACAATAGCGTCCTTTACGCGATAGGCAACAAATTTAGAATGATTGAATATTTCGGAATTAACAACGGCGTCAACTGCAAACGTCTTTTTTTCCGGCAGATATTTTTGCAAATCAATATTTTTAATTTGTTCATATACTTCATCCGGATTAGCAGCTTTAAAGTTAGTTATGGGCTTTAATATGCGAAGCGCTGTACGGCAATAAAAATTTGCTTTATACATCAATTCCAGATCTCCCTCAAAAGCAACCATGCGCCTGCCTGTCTGTACATTGTTTGCGCCCAGTTCAATTAATTCTTTTGCTAATATATCCTCCAATCCATAGAGGGTTTTAGCAATCATTTCAAAAGATTTCTCCATTAATATTTTTATAAGATTTGTATTATTTCCATTCTTTCAAATAACGGTAAAGCATTCTTACCGGCAATCCCATTACATTATAAAAGGAGCCGGAAATACTTTCTACACCAATATAGCCAATCCATTCCTGAACGCCATAAGAACCTGCCTTGTCATAAGGTTTATATTTATCAACGTAATAATTGATTTCTTCTTCTTCCAAAACAGAAAATTTAACAGAGGAAACGGCATAAAAAACATTTTGCTTTTCAAAGCCGGTAAGACATACGCCTGTTATTACATCGTGAGTTTGACCGGACAATGTACGAAGCATTTCTCTGGCGGCGTTTTCATCGCATGGTTTGCCGTAAACGGTTCCGTTCAGCCAAACAATTGTGTCTGCGGTAATTAATAAAGTAGTTTTCTCTATTTTTTCTTTATAAGCTTCCGCTTTTAATTTTGCGATATACACAGGGATTTCTTCTCTCCACAAATGCTTTGGATACGTTTCTTCTATATCGGGAAGCGTCTCAACTTTGTAGTTTAAATCCAATCCCGACAACAATTCCCTGCGTCTTGGAGAATTGGAGGCAAGTATGATTTTATATTTTTGCAGATTTTCCAGCATCATTTCCGTATTTTACCAGCCAAAAGCATCGGCTTTCATCCATTTATCTTGGGCTTTCAATACCTGTTCAATAATATCGCGTCCTACGCCCTGTCCGCCTTTTTTGCATGAAATATATTTTGAAATAGCTTTTATTTCCGGCGCTGCATCAGCAGGACAGGCGGGTAAACCTACAATCTTCATAATTTCATAATCGGGAACGTCGTCGCCAACATAGCATATTTCTTCAGGTTTCAAACCGGTTTTGGAAAGAAAATCTTCAAACTCGCGAATTTTATGCCTTGCCTTCAAATAGACATATTGAAAGCCTAAACTTTCAAAACGTTTTCTAACAGACAAGGTATCGCCACCAGTGATAATACACAACTGAAATCCCTGTTTAACAGCAAGTTGCATGGCGTATCCGTCTTTTGTATTGATTATTCTCATAGGCTCTCCGCTTGGATGCAAGGGTATGGAATCAGGCGAAAGCACTCCGTCTACATCAAATACAAAACTTTTTATTGAAGTCAAATCATGATTAATATTACTCATCCTTCCATTTAAATAAGCACTGCAAAAGTAGAAAATTTTATGGACGTAGCATAAAAAAAAATATTTTTTATGTAAAATAGTGGATAATTATCCTTCAAGCATTATATTATCCTTTTACTCGGTTTAATTTTGTGCAACGTCATTGCGAGCGTTAGTGAAGCAATCCAGATTTCAGATTTCAGATTTCAGTTTTTAGTTATCAGTTTTTAGTACTGGATTGCTTCGCTACGCTCGCAATGACGTTGCGCAAAAATTAAACCGCGCCAGCGAAAGATCTTTTTACGGATCATCTGCAAAACCTTGTGTTTTGCGAGAAGGCGCGTAGCGCCAGTACCTTTGTAGCCGTGTGCGTAAGCGCACGGTAAAGATACGTAATATAAACGGAGCAGCGTAGCTGCGATACCTTAATTTTTATTCATTTCATGTTTATGAATTAATTTGCTGTTAAAAAAGATGTCGTAGCTACGCTGCTCAGGGAAATGTCTGTGTTTTCCAACCGTGCGCTTACGCACACGGCTACAAAGATGTTGCAGCTACGCTGCTTTTGTTCAGCATGGTTTAAAAGAATTTGCAGAGTAGCTGTTTTACGGGTACGAAAGCGCGAAGACGCGCCAGCTAATTCATAATTGTATAATTCATAATTGTATAATTCATAATTCATAATTCATAATTGTATAATTCATAATTATTTCTGGATTGCTTCAGGCTTCGCCTTCGCAATGACGTTGCACAAAACCATGCTGTGTAGAGTATACATGGTATTTGATGCGGTATAAAAACTTTTTAACGTCAAATTGTTTTTTTCAAAGAAAAAAAATCATACCTTTGCACCTCTATTAATTTCGTAAAAAAATAACTACAATAAAAATAAACTACAGTATGAAAAACGTATATAATATAGGTAGCAGTCCGTTAACCTTCGAGATTCTTGAAAATATAATCAATAATAATTTGAAATTAAATCTGGCGCCGGAAGCTGCCGAAAGGATTCGGAAATGTCGCGATTATCTTGATGAAAAAATAAAATCATCGGAAGATCCGATATATGGCATTACTACAGGCTTTGGCTCATTGTGCAACAAAACAATTTCTTCTGACCAGTTAAGCCGCTTGCAGGAAAATCTGGTGAAATCTCATGCCTGTAGCGTTGGCGAAGAAATTCCGCCTGTCATTATCAAATTGATGATGCTGTTGAAAGCCCATGCGCTTTCTTTGGGTCACAGTGGCGTTCAGGTTATAACCGTTCAGCGCATACTCGATCTGTATAATAATGATGTTATGCCGATTGTTTATGATCGCGGCTCACTGGGCGCGTCAGGCGATTTAGCTCCGCTTGCCAATCTTTTTCTTCCACTGATTGGAGCCGGAGATGTATATTATCAGGGAAAAAAACGCGAAGCCATGAGCGTTTTACAGGAATTTGGATGGAAACCGGTGCGATTGATGAGCAAAGAAGGATTAGCTCTCCTGAACGGTACGCAGTTCATGAGCGCTAATGGAGTGTATGCGCTTATTAAATCTTTGGAATTTACAAAAAAATCGGATTTAATAGCCGCCCTGTCGTTGGAAGCGTTTAATGGACTGATTGATCCTTTCTTAGATTGTATCCAGCAAATGCGACCGCATCCTGGACAAATAGAAACTGGCAAAAGAATCAGAAAATTACTGGAAGGCAGCGAGTTGATAGCACAAAAGAAAGCTTATATTCAGGATCCTTATTCTTTCCGGTGTATCCCGCAGGTACATGGGGCAACCAAAGATGCTATTCAATATGTATCCCAAGTATTGTTAAGAGAAATCAACGCAGTAACCGACAATCCGACGATTTTTCCAGACGAGGACAAAATCATATCGGGAGGAAATTTTCATGGGCAACCGTTAGCCATCGCTTTTGATTTCCTGGCAAATGCTTTAGCCGAGTTGGGTAATATCTCTGAAAGGCGTGTGGCGCAGCTGATTATGGGGTTGCGCGGTTTACCTGAATTTTTAGTTGCCGATTCGGGGGTCAATTCCGGTTTTATGATACCGCAATATGCTGCCGCTTCGATGGTTAGCCAGAATAAGATGTATTGTTATGCCGCTTCCAGCGATTCCATTGTTTCGTCTAATGGACAGGAAGACCATGTGAGCATGGGCGCTAACGCTGCAACCAAACTATTCAAAGTACTGAACAATCTGGAACATATTTACGCTATTGAATTGATGAATGCCGCACAGGGAATTGATTTTCGCCGTCCACTGAAAACGTCGCCTGTGATGGAAAATTTTCTTGCCGAATACCGGAAAGAAACGCCGTTTATCAAAGAAGATGTGATCATGTATAAAGAAATTCATAAAACAGTTGCTTTTCTAAACAGAACTTCATTCGACTTCGTAGATCAATAAATAAATAATTGATTTTTTTGCTGAGGCAGTCTCAAAAGGCTTGTCATTATTTCGACTTTTGAGACTGCCTCATTCTTTGTAAATTCTGCATTTGTAACTTGAACGCAGGTTATATAGAAAACAGGGATCATCTGCAAAACCTTGTGTTTTGCGAGAAGGCGCGTAGCGCCAGTATCTTTGTAGCCGTGTGCGTAAGCGCACGGTAAAGATGTACGGAATATAAACAGAGCAGCGTAGCTGC
>JAIRPX010000103.1 GCA_031256775.1 Dysgonamonadaceae bacterium | reverse complement strand
TTGCATATCTTTTTATGAGCGATGTATACGTGCCTATGAGTGAATACGAAACTGTTCCGGGACGTGCCGATATTTACCTTCATCGCAGTCCGCTGCTGCCGGAAATCAAATATGAATGGTTGTTCGAGATAAAATACTGCAAAGTATCTGACAGTGAGGAAGAAATAAAAGCAAAAAAGCAGAAAGGCTTGCAACAGCTGGATGAATATATCACCTCGTTCCGTCTGAAAGACCGCACCGATTTGCGCTCGGCGCTTCTTGTTTTCACAGGAAAAGACAGGTACGAAATAATCGCACATAATTTTTAGAACAGACGACATTCTGTCTTATACTTTACGCGGTTTTATTCCGTGCAGAGTATAATGAATCAGGGTTTATGGGCTCACCTGCAAAACCCTGTGTTTTGCGAGAAGGCGCGTAGCGCCAGTATCTTTGTTGCCGTGTGCGTAAGCGCACGGTAAAGGATGTACGGAATATAAACAGAGAGCGTAGCTGCGATACCTTAATTTTTATTCATTTCATGTTTATTAATTAATTTGATGTTAAAAAAGATGCGCAGCTACGCTGCTCAGTGAAAGGTCTGTGTTTTCCAACCGTGCGCTTACGCACACGGCTACAAAGATACTGGCGCTACGCGCCTTCTCGCAAAACACAAGGTTTTGCAGATAATCCAGTTTATAAGCTGCGCCAGCTAATTCATAATTCATAATTCATAATTCATAATTTAATTACCGTGCAGAGTATAGCTAACTTCTATTTTGTTAATTTTACGGTAATGCAATTACTGCTGAGAGTGATTATATCCTGCCAACTGTATTCCGAACAGGAAGCAGAAAACAAATAAGTACCATACGGCAAATTGGAGAACGAAGCCGTACCGTTATCGCCACAGGCAGGAGTACCGGAAACGAAATAATACGTGATGGTTTTAGTACCGACTTCATTCAGTGTTACATCAATCGTTCCACAACCAAAATCCTGTGCTGTCCAGAAGCTGATAGTTCCCCTGTCTTTTTTTTCTTCCTCTTCACCACCATTATTACCTCCGTTGCATCCGTTATCAACGTATATCTTCGATAATGTTCCTGCACGGAAATCAGGTCTGTCATCGAACGATAAATAAATTGTTTGATTATCGGTTTCTAAAATTAAAGTAGCCGACAAATACTGCAAACCGGTAGCTTCCGGGACGGAATTGTATTGAATCGCCATCATAAGGCAACTCCATTCATTCTTACCTTTCTTCTTGATGTTTTTAAGATAAGGAGTTCCGGCTTGAACAATGCCCCTGCTCACGGCGCTCACCCATGTACTTAACGGATTCAGGCACGACACATCAAAAAGATCGCTGACTTTGGCATAAGAGCCATCTATACTAACCAAAGCAGCCGTTCCAGAACTCAAATTCATATACCAGCCGCCATTTATGATCAAATCTCCGTTGCCGGTTTCATCGTCGGTTTCATCACACTGTACTGCGCAGAGGCAAAACAGCGCCCAAAAAACTGAAATTAATTTTGTTTTCATCTCTTTATAACTTTATTAAATGTATTGCCTGTCTTTATAAAATAAACTCCTTTTATCAAATAAGAAACATTGACAGGATTGGCGGCTAATTTCAAGCTGACAATTTGACGTCCAAAAACATCGTAAATCGAAACTGTTTCATATTCATGCAGTTCATACCCAGTAATCCATAATTCATCATTATTAATATAGACTTTAGCTTCCGTTTTCTGCGTATTATGAATGTTGACATTAGACGTAATTGTGATGCGAACTGGTATTTCCTGTGCATTTTCGTAATTATTGTCGCTTTCGACGTAAGCCGTTACTTCTATTTCGCCTTCGGCAAGCGGCGTCAGTATATCACCGTTGATTTCTGCAAATTCAGCGTCCTGCGGACGTAGACGGAACATTACCGGCAATTCCGAAGTTGATGTTGCCGACAAAACATAATTGCCATCTTCCATTTTCAGAGAAATTGCAGGATCGAAACTTATGCTTTGTGGAGACTGATTGATATAAGCGCTTATTGGCTGATATTCCAGCAAAGTGTAATTACCGGCATCTGCGCCCGACAGTTCCCATTGTGTTGCAAAAATTGTATGCCAGCCTGCATCTGCACCGTCGTACTTAAATTCCGCTACAAGCTGCACATCGTCGTCAGCTACGGAGTTTGTTAGTCCGCCTGTATAACCGTCAATAACAGCGTCTGTTTTATCATACGTTTTGGAAGTTTCCATCGCTATATCGTGCGTAAGTTGCAAAGGAGTAATGATGCCGTTGTTCCATGTTGCCGGATAAATCACATAACGCCAGGCGTCATTGCCTTCCAGCGTGCAGATGACTGTTATGATTTTATTTTCGCCAACATTCTTATCGCTGTAAACGGCAGATACCGTTTTAGCTGATACATCATAATAGTTATATTCGTGATTTTCAACTGAATAATAATCGCTGTAACCATTTTTAACGTCTGTATTTCCATCATACGTTTTGGATATTTTGTAAGGATAAGAAACTGTTATAATTTTCTTCCAAAACGCATAAACCGTAATATGTCCGGCGACAGGAGTTTCTGCTGTAAATGCGTTACCGGTTGCATCGGCTTTTGTATTCCAGCCTGCAAATACATAGCCTTCACGCGAAGGATTGGCAGGTAATTCTACCGTTCCGCCTGCGGAAGTTACAGCGTAGCCAGGCGTGATTTCCGAAGCATCTTCGCTATTTTTGTCGAAATTGACGGAAGCCGCCCCGAAAACAACATAACCTTTATTTGCGTTATCCACGTCTGTTGTCCAGTAGGAATAGGGTTTTTCCACATCGGCGTTATTCATTGCTCTTGTGCGCGTGTTCAATAAATCGACTAATGCGTCGTCTTTCAATTCTGCGGCAGTTTTTCCACTGCAACCGGTGCTGGTAGATCCGCCTCCCGTAGCAACAGTAAGGCTACCTGCACCGTCGTTGCGCCAGTAGGAATAAGTAACGCTGCCGCCCGCTTTTTCACCAATCAAACCGCCTAACTTATTATATCCGGTAACGCTGCCCGCATTGTAGCAGTTGCGTATGGTAGCGCTTTCGGTATATCCACTCAAGCCGCCAATCCAGTCGCTGCCGCTGACGTCGCCTGTATTGTAGGAATTATGAACAGTAAGCGTGCCGTCAATGGAACTGTAACCTATAATGCCGCCGACATAATTGCTGCCCGCTAAAAGTCCGTTTTGCGAATCAGCGCCCGCTACATTGCCGCGATTGTAACAGTTGTAAATCAACAAACCATGGTTGTATGCCCGGTTGTATCCTACCAAACCACCGATATTGTCGTTGTTGCCGGTAACAGCTCCCAGATTATAACTGTTGTTGATTTTGCCTTCACTCTGTTGGTATCCTACCAAGCCGCCAACATATTTGCGCCCGTTTACGCTGCCGCTGTTATACGATGCAATCAAATTCGTCACATTTTCTCCCACTAATCCGCCAACATTGTCAAAAGCTGTTACGGTTGCCGTATTGTAGCAGTTGATAAAAGAACCCTGAGTGCCGGATAAACCTCCAACGGTATGATCTTCGCAGGTTACAGCGCCTGAATTGTAACAGTTGACAACCGTCCTGCTACACGAACCAAACAATCCCCCAATATAATATGACTGTTCGGAACCGGCAGCTGTTCCTGTAACCGTGCCGGTATTGTAGCAATCAACCACCGATGCACTGTTGCTGCCGATTAATCCACCAATAGTATTTTTTCCATGCACAGCGCCGTTGTTGTAACAATTTTTAACACTGAAATTGCCCTCATAATCAGATGGACCATGAGCATTTCCGAAAAGTCCTCCTGTTCGTTCTCCACCGCTTATTTCTCCGGAATTTGTACAATCTGTAATATCTCCATAATAAAAATCCACTGAACCGGCAATGCCGCCAACATTTGCTGTGCCTGAAACAAGTCCTGTATTATGACAATTTGACATTATTACTGAGCCGATATTTCCAAACAGTCCGCCAGTGCCGGCATCGTATCTCCAATCAGAAAAACCGACGACAGTACCGGCATTGTAACAGTTGGAAACAGTTATGTAACCTGTACTGCCTTGACGTAAATATCCCGCCAAACTTCCCCAAGCATGATTTGCGCCGTATGAAGCCTGATTACCATACGTGTACGAAGCAGTAATTCCAACATTGCTAAATATTACATTTCCTATAACAAGCCCAAACAGACCTGCATACGCGGGCGAGGAAGTGGAATAATTGTATAACATACGGATAAAAAGTCCACTTACGGTATGACCCTGTCCATTGAAATTCCCGCTGAACGGACGCTCGCCGTATGATGCTTGATTGCCAATCGGCATCCACTGGTTCAGTCCCGCGTTGACTGTACCCCAATTTTGCCAGTTGGAGGTGTCGTTGAGCAGGATATTTGCCGTAAGATTGATAGTTTTACCGGCAAAAGAATTACCATTATTTACGAGTTCAGCCAGTCCTGCCAATTCCTCAGCGGTGGAAATACTGAAATTACTGTTGTCTGGATTGTCGTCATACCATTGTGTATCGGTAGAACCGTTCCAAACCGTCTGCGCCTGCACGCTGCCTGCG
This sequence comes from Dysgonamonadaceae bacterium, assembly GCA_031256775.1. Classification (GTDB taxonomy): domain Bacteria; phylum Bacteroidota; class Bacteroidia; order Bacteroidales; family Azobacteroidaceae; genus Azobacteroides. Next base: position 22,811 of record JAIRPX010000103.1, on the reverse strand, counting down.
CTCCAAAGCGTTGCCAATGCAACAAAAACAAAATGTTTAAGCTTCATAAAGAGTTAATATTTAAATTATTAAGTAATTCGGAAAGAAAAAGAAAGCGTCCGTCGCAAGGAGACAAAACAAAAATACAGGGATGCAACGAGTCACATTCCTGTATTCCACACTGTAAGTGATTGATTATGAGTAAGTTACCCCCCCCCCGCACGATATTTTAACACTCTGTATTACAGGGCGTAGCAGAGGAGTTTGTATATATTTTGTGGCAAAATATGGGATTTCTTTAATTTTCATCGTGCTTTAATATGATAAACTGCATTTACAGCATTTGTCATTTATATATTTTTGAAATAATAAGGTGCAAATGTAATATGATTTTTCAATATATGCAAATAAATAAGAAAAAAATTTGCAATCTGTCAGAATTACATAGCTCGGTAAAAATGGAATATGCATATATGCGCCAGCATCCCAAAGGGCTACATCCTGTAAGGATGCAGAGAAAAGAGATAGCTGCATTTTCTACCGAGCTATGCATCTCTACGAGATTCTGTTGCTTCAAGCTTCGCTTTCGCAATGACGTTGCACAAAACCATATCGTGCAGAGTATAATTCCTAATTCATTTAAGGCGTTGTCGTTACTTTTTAGAAACCCTGTTTTTCGCTTTGTTCAAATTTTCACTTACCCTGAACCGAACAACTTTTTTAATTATATCCCATGGAATAGGTTTATCAATTGAAAAACGTAACGTACCTTTTCCACTGCGATATGGAGAAAGTTCCTTTTCAAATGCGTCAATTCCTGAAGGACTTGGGAAAAAACCGTAATGATCCTTGAACGCTGCAAAATGCACCAGATTTCCATTCAGGTAAAATGTTGGCATTCCGTATGATATTTTTTCCGTTGCATCAGGGACTTCATTTTTTATAAAATTCCGTATTTCGGTTAATGTTTTTTGAATTTCCGGTTCAAAAGTTTCAATATATTCATCTATCGTATTCATTTTCCCCTTTCCGTTATTTTAACATTAATTCTATCTCCATGATTTTTATTTATTTTTTGTCTTATATCTTTCCGTATGCCAATTATATAGCAAATTGTACCGTCATCATTTTTTATTCCCATATTTACGATACTTCCATCATAAGGCTCTCCGTCAAATTCGGCATGAACTTTAATTCGTCCTTTACCAAATTCTTTTTTTAAATCATAAGGAAATTCTATATATGCCCCGTCAATACCGGAAACTTTTTTTATTTCAGCAGTAAACTCATAAGTTTTGTTTTCCATTTTTTATGCTAATCTTTTTATTATACTCGGCACGATATGGTTTTGTGCAACGTCATTGCAAAAAATTAAACCGCATAAGGTATAAAATATTAACATTGCGATTCGACGTATAATTGCATGTTTTCAAATTTCACCACAATCACATCCGTACCGGCAACAATAAATCCACGATTAGAAACTGCGTCATATACCTCATCATTGAGGATTATTTTTCCTGAAAGACGAAGATCGGTCATTGCTTTTCCTTTTTGTCCAATCAATTGATTATTGCTTACGTCAACGCTACCGTAATTTTCCAAATCGGCAGTTAGCGCTATTTTCCGGAACATACCCTTTTCTCCTATTCGCGACGACAGGTATATGACAGCTATAAAGCTTAGCAACATTCCGGAAGTAACAGTCAACAGAGAACGAGTAATATCCGACAACTTGATGTATTCAAAAGAAAACCAGTCGTTATCCAGCATGGCAAAAACCAGACCTGCGCCAATTAAAATTATTCCTGATATACCGGATATTCCAAAGCCCGGAATAACAAATATTTCCAAGAGTACAAGAATTATCCCGATAATAAAAATTATCAATTCCCAGTTTTGTAGCAAACCGTCCATATACAAAGGCGTAAAATAGAGTGTTGCAGCTATTAACGCCGCAATGCTTGGAAATCCTACGCCCGGCGTTTGCAATTCAAAATATATACCGGCTATTATAATCATAATTAAAATAGCCTGAAATGCAGGATTTGTAAGAAATCCCATCATATTTGCATAGAACGAAGGTTTATATTTTTTCAATTGATAATCGCTATATCCCAATTGCGATGTGATAACTTCATCGACAGATTCAGCAATACCGTCGCAATAGCCTAATTTTAATGCTTCCATTGCCGTTAAAGTCAATACCTTACCCGAATCGTTAACCATCGGGATATGAACGCGCTCATCTACCATTGCCTCTGCAATTTTAGGATCGCGAATCCACCTGTAAACGGTGTCGCGTCCCGACACTATTGTATCCTGCCCGTGCGATTCAGCCGTCGAGCGCATCAGGGAACGCATGTATGACTGGTATTTATCGGGCATTTTTTCGCCACTGTTTCCTTCTACCACAGTTGCAGCGCCGATGCTTGCACCCTGACGCATGTATATTTTTTTGCAGGCAATTGAAATTAAAGCGCCTGCTGAAGCTGCATTATTATCAATAAATACATAAACAGGTATCTTTCCATAAAGAATAGCCGTACGCATGGAATCAGCATCCACAAGCGTTCCTCCGTATGTATTCAGATGCAGCAGAACAGCATTTGCATTAATTGCCTCAGCTTCCTCCAATCCTTTATCCAGATAAATACGTGAAGTTGTATTTATTTCTGAATTAATATGAATTTCGTAAACAGTTACCGGCTTTCGGTTGCTATTTTCCTCTGCCCAAAGGCTTAATAAAGCAACATTGAAAAAAAAGATAAAAAAAAGATACTTCTTCATGTATTTATTGTATTAATTGAACTACCTGATTCTCAGCGTATCACCTTCTTCGGGAACGTAATCGTCGTCCTTATGATTCATTTTGTATAAACTGGCAAGTTGCAAACCGTATAACTGAGAAATACTGTGCATTGAATCGCCTACTTTCACAACATGCTCATAATAAGGCTTGTCGGCTTTTTTCTTTTTCTTTTCCAGATATACAATATCGCCTTCACGGAGAGGGAAACCTTCAGGAACTTCGTTGTATTTTCTCAGATCCTTTTCTTTAAATCCCATGTCATAAGCAACTTTTTCAAAGCTGTCGCCAGCTTCTGCGATAATATAAATTATGTCGAATGTTTTATAAACATTCCTTTTCAAGGGAGGATATTTATTTTTTGATCTGGATTTTGAATTATTGCTGACCGGCTCTCCCGTATCATATTTATACAGTTCGTAATCTTCTATGATTTTAATCAGTTTATTGGCATAAGCCCTGTCGGTTGCATAACCATACGTCTGCAAACCGATAGCCCATGCCTTATAATCGGTTATATCCAAAACAAACAGAGGCGAATAACGCGATTTGCCAAGAAAAAGCGAGTGGTCGTCGTAGGAATCTTCCGCCCTGTCATATACTCTGAAACATTCATTTGGCGCATCATCTGTACGGTAAATTGCAGGACCGTTCCAGTCGGCTCCACATTTGATGCCAAAGTGATTGTTACTTTCCTTTACAAAGTTACTCTGTCCTGCTCCTGATTCAAGTATACCCTGCGCCAGAGTTATGCTTGCAGGTATGTTATAATCATTCATGTGTTTAATCGCCAGGTTCTTGTACTGGTCGATATATTTAATAAAAGACGCATACTTTTTGGGTGCGCAAAAAGCATGTTGAAAAATAATAAAAGTAAATAAAAAAGTGAATAAACAGCGATTCTTTTTCATATATGAAATGTATAGTTTATATTTGCTCAATTAAAATAAATATTTTGTTCATGAAAAATTTAAATATTGCTGCAAAGATAATAATTTGTGATTATAAAGAACTAAATAGTATAGAAAAAAATGTAGTCAATTATGCAAAAGAGATGTTAAAAAATTCATACAGCCCATATTCCAGCTTCAGGGTAGGGGCAGCTGTCCTGTTGAGTAACAATGAGATAATCAGCGGAAGCAATCAGGAAAACGCAGCCTATCCGTCAGGGTTATGCGCAGAAAGAACAGCCCTTTTTTATGCTAATTCAAAATTTCCTGATGAATCTGTAAGTATAATTGCCGTAGCAGCCTTTTACAAAGGAGATTACACAAAAGAACCCGTTACGCCATGCGGAGCTTGCCGACAGGTTATAATGGAAACGCAAAACCGCTATAATAGCCCTGTTAAACTGATTCTTTATGGAAAAGAAAAGATATACAAAGTTGAAACAATATCGGATTTGCTGCCACTGGCTTTCTGTACGTGTGTAAAAAACAATAATTCAAAAATATAATAGACAAGAAAATGAATATTTATCAATCCTCTCTTCGAATAGTTTTTATGGGAACTCCCGATTTTGCCGTCGAAAGTTTGCGCAGTTTAGTAGATAACCGGTATAATATTGTTGGCGTTATTACCACGCCAGACAAGCCAACCGGTAAGCACCACAGCGTGTTACAGGCAAGTCCCGTGAAAAAATACGCTTTGTCGCAAAATCTTCCGCTGTTGCAGCCGGAAAAATTGAAAAATCCTGAGTTTTTGGAACAACTGCGTGCATGGAACGCTGATTTACAAATAGTTGTAGCTTTCAGGATGTTGCCCGAAGTTGTATGGAACATGCCACGTCTGGGTACATTCAATCTTCATGCTTCGCTGTTACCACAATACAGGGGAGCCGCGCCCATCAACTGGGCAATTATAAATGGAGAAAAGGAAACTGGCGTTACTACTTTTTTCCTTACGCATGAAATAGATACAGGTCGAATGATTATGCAGGAACGAATACCTGTTGAAGATACCGACAATGCAGAAATTATTCACGACAAGCTAATGCATCTCGGCGCAGAATTAGTCGTCAGGACAGTTGATGCAATAGCCGGAAACAAAATACAGCCGGTTGAGCAAACTACGCTGTTTAATAATGAAAACGAATTGAAACCAGCGCCTAAACTGTTCAAGGAGACTTGCCGGATTGACTGGAACAAAACTGTCAAGGAAATTTACGACTTTATACGAGGACTTTCACCAGTCCCTGCCGCATGGACGGAACTGACGCTACCTAACGGGAACATACTGGAACTTAAAATATTTGAAGCGGAAAAACATAATCATTCTCACGATCTTGCACCCGGTTCTATTGTCAGCGATGGAAAAACCTACCTGAATGTTTGCGCCAAAGACGGTTATATTTGTTTGAAAAATATTCAGCAGGCAGGTAAAAAACGGATGACAACAGAGGAATTTTTGCGTGGGAATAACAAAATATTGAAATCTTCTTGACCCGTTGCACATAAAATTAAACCGCATAAAGTATAATAAATAACGAGCAAATAGTGTCTGCTCGTTATTTACTGTTTATCCAAGAAATGGAAGAAAGTTCGAAACATTAATATTTTCTTCTTTTTTCTTTCTTTTTCTTTGTATTAGTTTGTTCAATTTTCTTTTTTCGATCTTCGGAAGGCGCTTCCTGTGCCTGTTCTACGGCTATATTGCGACCAAAAACTTTAAGTCCGTCAAGATTTTGAATCACTCTGTTTTTGTCTGATTCCTTTACTTCAAAGAAAGAAAAATTTTTCATCAAGTCAATTTTACCAACATTTACTTTACGTCCTGGAATATTGTCATTTAAGAGACCAATGATGTTTTGAGGTCCTAAACCGCTGTTTTTTCCCAAGTTGATAAATAATCTGGCATATCCCGATTCTGATGATCGAGCATTTCCCTTTTCCGGTTTGCGATTTTCGCTTCTTGACTTTTTATCAAATTTTTTATCCGATTTTTTATCTTTCTCCTGTGGTATTTCAATTTCGTCGGCTTCCCTGTAATAATCAATCAGCAGATTAAATTCCATTGAGATCAAATGTTTAATCAAGTCTTCCTTGTCTAACCAGTCTAATTTGCGATAGATGGAAGGCATGATGCTCTGTATTTCCTCTTCGTTCACTTTCACTTTTTCAAGCTGATCAACAAAGCTAAAAAGCTGCTTTTCGCAAATTTGCTTTCCTGTTGGAATCGTTCCCTGTTCAAATTTTTTATTGATTATTTTTTCAATATCCTTGATCTTGCGTTTTTCTTTCAGGTGAACTATTGCTATTGAAGTTCCTGTTTTTCCGGCTCTTCCAGTTCTTCCACTTCTGTGGGTATAGGATTCCACGTCGTCGGGCAGTCCATAGTTTATTATGTGCGTCAGATCGTCAACGTCTAATCCTCGCGCTGCGACGTCGGTAGCAACTAAAAGCTGAAGGTTGCGAATACGAAACTTCTGCATCACTAAATCGCGCTGCATCTGAGACAAATCGCCATGCAGCGAATCGGCATTGTAGCCGTCTTTTATCAAAGCGTCGGCTATTTCCTGCGTTTCCTTTCGTGTCCGGCAAAATATTATCCCGTAAATATTAGGATTATAATCAGCTATCCTTTTCAATACAAGGTATTTGTCTTTTGCGTTAACCATATAGTAGAGATGCTTAACGTTTTGAGCGCCTTCATTTTTCCTCCCAATAATGATCTCGTATGGATTACGCATATATTTTTTTGTAATCCTGGCGATTTCGGTGGGCATTGTTGCAGAAAACAGCAGCATGTTACGGTTTTCCGGAATATGCGGAAGTATTTCGTCAATACTTTCTGAGAATCCCATATTCAGCATTTCGTCGGCTTCGTCCAGAACTATATTTCTGACTGACTGTAAATTAACTTTTTTGCGGTTAATCAAATCAATAAGACGTCCGGGAGTTGCAACTACTATATGCACGCCACGATGTAAAGCCCTGATTTGGCTTTCGATACTTGAACCTCCGTAAACTGGAAGGGTTTTCAACTTCGTTATGTATTTTGAGTAATCATTAAGATCGTCGGCAATCTGTAGACACAGCTCGCGAGTAGGGCAAAGTATAACTGCCTGTGGCTGTATATGATTTAAATTAATTTGCTGGATAATTGGGAGACCGAAAGCAGCCGTTTTTCCTGTGCCTGTTTGCGCTAATGCGATTACTTCATTGTTATCTCCCAATAAATAGGGAATTACTTTTTCCTGTATTGGCATAGGGGTTTCAAACCCCATTTCGCCGATTGCCTTGAGTATTTCCGGTACAAGGCCTAATTCTTCAAATGTCTTCAAAATGGATATTTTTTTATTCGTAAAGTAAAATTTCTTTCAATTTATCTCGTTTTTTATTTGTTAATTTTAATTCTTTTTCCAAATAATTAGATGTTGAGCCATAATCTTTTTCTATTTTGTCGAGTATGTAAGTAAGATACTCTTTGTTGGCTCTGTACAAAATAGTTATCGTTTCCTGCACATCCATGTTGAACTTGTCAACATTATCTATCAGCGATGGCAAGATGTCGTCGAGTACATCATTCGACTGCATATAATCATTAATAATCGTTTCTTTATCCATATCCAGGGCTGCGAGTATGAGGGAAGCAGCAATAGCCGACCTGTCTTTTCCCTGCGAACAGAAGAAAATTACAGGATAGTTATCTTCCTCTAAAAGAATATCGAACATTTTCATGAAATAATCGACATTATTTTCGAGCAGAGAATATAAAATGCCCTGCGAATATAGAATAACATCGCTTCGTTTCATTTTTTGCGATACTACTTTATCTAAAAAAACATTATAATTGTTTCCTCTCAGCGGGAAATTGAAAACCTGTTCCGACTGGTAAATAAGTGGATATGAATAACTGTCGCGTTCTGTACGGAAATCAATAATAGTTTTTATTTTTAACTGATTCAGCAAGTTGAGGTCGAGAATGCTTGCCAGCGCCAACGTTCCCGATCTGTAAAGTTTACCCCAACGGGTCTGTTTTTTTTCCTTATTCTGATAACCGCCCATATCTCTGAAATTATGTATATTTTCGGCAGGAATGATGCGGTTTGACGTAACGGTTGAATATTTTCTATTAAACACCAATTTAAAATATGTCCGGGCAACGTATGGCATCGGCAATACATACTGATAACCGACAGTAACGTCGCGTTCTGTTATTGGCAAAGCCATATTAAAAGAATCAGGACTGGATGATTCATATATCTTTACGTTTCCGGACAGAGGCGGGTAGGTTTCCCATTTAATTAAATATGTGCCTGAAGGCGTTAATTCGCAGGCAGCATAAACATCCGTTTTTTCTTTCGTACATGAAAGATTAATGAATATTAAACATAAAATGGGAAAGAATACTTTCTTAATCATGAAACAAAACTCGTATATGTCAGGTTTTTAGTGCAAAAGTAAGTAAAAATTTTCAGGAGAAAAACAGGATTTAAAATATTTAACTTTCTAAAATAGAGGAAAATGAAACAGTCGCGGGACTTGTTTCATTCTCCTTTATTCATTTATTTACTTGTATGGAGCATCTTTATACAGGGATTTCCCGTTTAAAGCTTTGACGCAAAGATATTAATGTTTCTGTAGAAATTACGCCAGGTATTTCCTGTATCCTGCCGTTCAACAATTCCATAAAATGTTCATTATCTTTGGCGAAAAGTTTTATTAATAGAGTGTAAGGTCCCGTAGTGAAATGACATTCCACTATTTCGGAGATTTTTTCCAATTCCGGAACCACATCTTTAAACATTGATCCCCGCTCTAATTTCACCCCGATATAGGTACAGGTGTTGTAGCCTAAAATTTTGGGATTGACATGATAACCGGAGCCCACGATCACTTTCATTTCAATCATTTTTTGAACGCGCTGATGAATAGCCGCTCTGGATGCGCCGCATATTTCAGCTACGTCTTTGAAAGGGATTCGTGCATTCTGGGAAATAATTTCCAGAATTTTCCGATCCAGCTTATCTATTTTTTCCATTGTACTGTTCTTAAAATAAAAGAAATAGCTTATTTTTTTGCTACTATTTCGCGTAGGTCAATTTCAAAAATAAGCGTAGCAAATGGAGGAATAGAACCTGGACGTCCCTGTGCGCCGTATGCTAATTCATAAGGAATATAGAAAATATATTTCGAGCCTACAGACATTAACTGGAGACCTTCCGTCCATCCGGCAATAACTCCATTCAAAGAAAATTCAGCCGGTTTTCCCTGTTTCACAGAACTGTCAAATTCTTTTCCGTCGATAGTTGTTCCGGTGTAATCTACTTTAACAAGATCAGTTGCTACAGGTTTAGCGCCTTTGCCTTCTTTAATCACTTTATACTGCAAGCCGCTTGGCAAAGTAACAACTCCTTCTTTGAGTTTATTTTCTTCCAGGAATTTTACATTTTCTTTTTTTTCAGCTGCATGTTGTTTTTCAAAACTTGCATTGCGTAATTTTTCGCCCACAGTGTTTGCATAATTTTGAGCTTCTTCCTTTTCAATCAAAAGTTTTTTGTCTAACAAAGCGCTTACAATACCTGAAACTAAAATGTCTTTGTCCAGCATTTGTGTTGAATCTTGACCGAAATAATCTCGATTCATGTTTTCAAACATGTTATTGCAAACCTGTTGACCGATTTGCAAACCTAAAAGACGAGCGCTGAGTTTTTTATCAGCTTTTTTCATTTTGTCGTCTTTGTCCATTTTAGATCCTTCCAAAAAACCATTAACAAAATCCTTCATAATGGTAGAATCTATTTCCATACGTGTCAGATATTGTCCTAAACCTTGATATTGGTTATTAACAAGATCAACGCCCGCAGCATAGGAAAGAGAATCTATTTCCGTTTTAAGATTAGCTTTCGGAGCTTGAGCATTACACGAAATCATGGCTGCAGTAAAAAATACCATGATAAATAAACCTGTGATACTTAGTAACTTTTTCATTTGAATTTTAATTATACATTTAATTTGAGTAATAAAATTATTTTTAAAAACTGTGCAAAAGTAATACTTCCCCGTCAAAAGTAATAGCGAAATTCAATTTATTTTGTATTTTTGTCATCAAAATAATCATTTTATTAATTATTAACACATTTCAAATGAAAAATGTAGCAAAAATTAACGATTCTACGGGTATGAGGACGTATGTTCGCTCATTATATTTTATCCTGGCTAAATCTGTTGAAGATTTGTTTCCGGGACGAAATCTTTATATAGAACATTCGCTGTCGAAAGGATATTACTGTGAAATCGAATCCAAACAGGAATTGACAAACGACGAGGTTAGAGCCATTTCTTGCCGGATGCAGGAAATTATCGACGCCGATTATCCTTTTCTAACGCATGAAGCAAAAAGCGAAGACATTATAGCTTTGTTTCGGGAAAAAGGCTTGTATGACAAGGCTCTCCTGTTGGAAACTGCTGGAGAAATTTATAGCCATTACAATAGCCTTGACGGATTTATCGACAGTTATTATGGCGATTTGTTGCCGTCAACAAAATATTTGTATTTATTCGGTATCGAAAAATGCAGTAAAGGACTGTTATTGCGAGTGCCTAATCCTGAAAAGCCCAACGAATTACAGCCTTATGTGCAGCAGGATAAGATGTTATCTGTGTTTCAGGAATTGATACAGTATCAGCGGAAAATGCGAATGACCAATGTTGGCGATTTAAATCGTGCTATCGAAAAGGGTAGGGTATCACTTGTTGTAAAAGTATCCGAAGCGATGCAGGAAAGGAAAATAGCCCAAATTGCCGATGAAATACTTGCCAGATATGCAGACGGCGTTAGAATAGCGCTTATTTCAGGACCATCTTCTTCCGGTAAAACAACTTTTTGCAAGCGGTTGCAGGTGCAGTTGCTGGTTAATTCACTTTATCCTCTTAACATTTCGCTCGACGATTATTATGTGAACAGGGTGAATACGCCATTAGACGAAACGGGAGAATATGATTACGAATCAATTGAAGCAATTGATTTGCCTAAATTTAACGAAGATCTGAAGAAAATACTTGCAGGAGAAAAGATTTCGCTTCCAACCTACGATTTCACCAAAGGCGAGCGAGTTTACAGGGGTAATACAGCACAGTTAGGAAAAAATTCGATTATTGTTATGGAAGGCATCCATGCCATGAATCCGGCATTGCTTCCTGAAATTGATCCTGCTTCAACCTATAAGATTTATGTTTCGGCTTTAACATCCATCTCGCTTGATAACCATAACGGTATATCAACAACCGATAACCGTTTACTGAGACGTATTATTCGCGATTCGCAATTCAGGGGATATTCGGCTACGGAAACAATTTCCCGTTGGGCTTCGGTCAGGAAAGGCGAAGATAAATGGATTTTTCCGTTTCAGGAGAATGCCGACGTTATGGTTAATTCGGCTATGCTGTATGAATTTGCCGCCTTGCGTCGAATGGCGGAACCCATTTTGAATGAAGTTCCACAAACTGCGCCGGAATATGCAGAAGCCCGTCGTTTATTGAAGTTACTTCGCTTTTTTAATTACATTAATATTGAAGAGCTACCGAATACTTCGCTTTTAAGGGAATTTGTTGGGGGCAGCAGTTTCAGCTATTAAAAAAGATATTTTTCATCTGCAAAAGCCAGTAATTCGCTGTCGCCCCTGCTATCGCCGTAAGCAACTAAATAATATTCGTTTCGATTAGGATACTGTTGCAACAGTCTGTTTACTTTCTCCTGTCCATAGCAATTTTTAGAGGCGAATTTTCCTGTCAGGCGCTGTTCATTGTTGATTTCCAATTCAGTACAAAGCACATTGGAAATTCCCAGTTTTTCAGCAAAAGGGCGCACCCAGTTTTCAGGACTTGCGCTGATGACGACAAGTTGAGCGCCGTTTTGCAGATGTTCTTCAATAGCTTTCAAACTTTTCAGGTTTAATAAATCTGGAAAGTTTCGGGCTGTGAAATCAGCACAAAGTTTATCAAAATCAGCAAGTTTCATTCCTTTGAAAAAGAACGAAAAAATCTGTTGTTTCACTTTCCAGTTCGGGTATAAACGCAATTTATAAGCAATAAGCAAAGGCGAAAATAGCGCAAATCCAGACCCAAAAGCAAATTTTCCTTTTGCAAAACATATAAATTCCACAAAAGTGTCTTTTGTAGTAATTGTTCCATCAAAATCAAATGCTGCAATTTTCATTTTTCATTTTTTTTGATACATAGAACATGAAAAGTAAAATTATCAACGCAGAAAACAACAAATAGGATTGAAAAATATTAAAGTAACTATTTGCCAATTTTAGCGTAACAATAAAAAATTGAGACGATCCAACAAATGCTAATCCAAATACCAGCAACTTCCATTTTTTGTTTTTGCAGTAATGAATCATAAAAGGTGATAACAATATGAATATAGGCAAAAGTATTCCATAATGTTGTTCCCATGCAATTGGCGAAGCTATTGTTGCACACAACATCATTATAGAAAATTCTATAATATTTGGATGCTTACTTTTATAATTCCAAAATAGTCCCAAAGTTATAAGGAATAACGAAGAAAACAAAGTAGATAGATAAACAAGCGTATTATAAGGCGGAAATGTATCGGCAGACCAATATAAGTTATTACCGTTAAAAAGTAATCTGTTCATTATTCCATTAATAGATTGATTGGGATAAAAACATTCTCCATGTTTGGATAAAAAAGACAAAGCTGACAAATAGTCCAAATGATTATGAAATCCATAAAAACTAATGGAAATCAATAATATACTTATTACTGTTATGCTGCCTGTAATGACCATAGTCCATTCTTTGCGAATAATTCCCCATAGAAATAAAAGCCCCAATTGCGGTTTTATAAGACAAATTAATCCTAAACATAGACCTGTAATTTTTTTATTACCTGATAAATAAAAATACATTACAAAAGTTGCCAGCATTGTTAGAATGGTTTGCACTTGTCCAAGATTATATGACTTCATAAGTGGGTAAAAAAACAATGTAAATAAGCCAATAACAAGATATTGGATAATAGTATGTATGTATGTATGTATGTATGTATGTATGTGTTTTATAACTGATGTTAGAATTTTTGAAGTAAAAATAGCAGTCAAAAAGACCGAACACCACGACAAACGATTATAAAGTGCAGTAATTTTTTCATAACTGAATCCTGTTATTCTTTGAGGTATATCAAAAATCAATAAACTTGTCGGGGGATATTGAAATTTTATACTATCTTCAATCAGCAATTTATTATAAAGCGCTGTATCCGGATTTTCTTTATACCAGATTAACGCCTTTATCATTGGATGCCATGAATCGTTACCTGTTTTTATAAAAAAATAGTTAGAACAATCAATCACAATATAGGGTGATAAAAAGATGACAAGGATCAGTATTAATGCTATAACACACAAGAAAAAAAACATAACATTATTGTTAAAATAACAACTGCTAATTGATTTCAATAAATATTTTTTTAACATATTCTAAAACTTAATTTACTGATAAATGATTATAAAAAACGAAATAACCCACAGCGCAATACAGGACTGAATAAACCTGTCGTGCATCAGAATTTTTGTAGGGCTGCTGCTTTTCAAATCCACAGTTGTGATTTGCAGGTAACGGATAATACCCAGCAACACAAAAATAGAAGTCAGATAGACGTAATTGCTGTTAAAACGCGCTGTTACTTCGGGCGAAACCGAATACATAATGTATGCCACAATGATGATAGCGCTAATAATTGCAATAACCTGATTCATAAATTCCATATTGTAGCGATTAGTATTTTTGCGCGGCTGTATGCCTGTGCTTTGATATATAGCCACATCGTCGCGACGTTTGGCAAAAGCGAGAAGTAATGCAAGCAGAAAAGTCATGAGGATTATCCATTCCGAAAGAAAAATACTTCCTGCAATACCTCCTGAAAGTACGCGCAACACAAATCCAACCGCAATAACAGCAACATCAATAATAGCAAAATGTTTCAGTTTTACGCAGTATGCAATGTTCATCAAATAATAAAACAGAATTATTCCGCCGACAGAAAATCTTGATTCTCCTCCAAATAAAAGCAGAATCACAAACGACAATGCCATGCAAAAGATTTGTGCAATGTAACCTTCAAATTTTGAAAGTTTACCGCTTGCAATAGGACGCTTACACTTTTCGGGATGTAAACGGTCGGCATTAACGTCGTAAATATCATTGAAGCAATATACCGAACTTGCCGCAAACGAAAAAGCAAAAAATACCGACGTACACATTAACAATAAAGTAATGTTTGTAAATTGTCCGTTAAAAAACAGAGGTAAAAAAATAAAACCATTTTTTGCCCATTGTTGCGGACGGAGAAGCTGTATAATAAATTTTATTTTCATTTGAATAAGTTAATTAATAAGTATCTCGTAACCATATTAGAGGTTCTTATATAAAATTTAAAACTTGGTAAAGCATCGTACTTTTATATGCAAATTCAATATTGAAAAAAACGGGCGAAAAACCTGTAACCAACATCAAAATAGCAATTATCGTCTTATTGGCTTTTGGAAACGCATTGTTGAATTTTTCTACTTTTTGCAAAATAACCAAAGGAATATTTTTTGCTAAAATATCTGCAGGAAAAATGAGAAACACTGCAAACGAACTCGCTATCAGATAAAAAATAACGCGACCATAATCGCACGACAGAAATAAAAATAGCGGTAAAAGGCAAATAAACTGAAACAATATAATGGTTGATAATACTGTTTTGTGCTTTTCGGTGAAATTGTCAGGCGTTTTCCTGAAAACAAACAATGTATTTGTAACAATATAATATATTACAGGAAAAGTAACTATCCAAACAAAAATAGAAATTATCCTGTTATCAATTGTAATAAAATTAATGGAAGAAAGCAATTTTACAGTATCAAATGTGTTCCATCCTATTGCACCAATAGAACAGCCCAATGGCACATCTGAAGTTTTTCCAAAAGAAAGTATTTGCCACGAATCCCATATAGCCTGCGCTGTAGCTTGATTTCCATGCGTAATGCAAACTAATAAAAAAGTTAAAATACTTGGCAGCAAACATAATGCGGCAAGCGAAAAAGAGGAAACCAGTTTCTTATTTTCAAAGGAATTGAAAAACAGGAAAAATAATACCGGCAACGAAAAAAAAGCAAAACTTTCATGATTTAAAATGATAAATATTGCTAGAACATTGATAAAAACGGCTTTAATCCATAAAATAATGTTTTGTCTGTTGAAAATCAATAGAATAGCTATGAAAAAAGTCAACATTACGAAATCTTTTCTAATCCAGAAATTGAAATAATTGCCCGTTATCATTCCTCCAAAAAAGAAGCACAAAGGCAAAAGATACAGTGAGTAACCTTTTTTCAGAAAAGATTTTACAAAAAAAGCAACGACAACGATAAAAAATATCGCGCAAATGATTTTAATAGCCCATTCCACATCAAAGCTGAAACGGTTAGCGAAAAAAAACAGTATTTCGCCCAACAAACCGCGTCTGACAAATCCACCTTGATAGTTGGTCAGATATTCGGAAATACCATACGAATTGTAGCCATAAATAAAAAATAGCTGTTTAATAAACTGATGTATTAAAGAACAGCACAACAATACGAACAGTATGTTTAGAATAGTTGTTTTTGATAATTTTATTTTCATTTGAAAGTGTTTTATATAAACAGAAACAAGCTCAGCGCCATCACCAGCATCCCCATAACTACGCCTGCAATAGAAAGATGATGTTTCCCGTATTTTTCGGCAGTAGGCAATAATTCATCTAATGAGATAAAAACCATTATTCCGGCAACAATTGCCAAAATAATCCCGTTGAGCGTGGGCGTCCAAAACCGGAAAAGGAAAATAAATGCCAGTAAAGCGCCTACCGGTTCGGAAACTCCAGACAGAAAGGAATACCAGAATGCTTTTTTGCGATTACCTGTTGCATGATATATGGGAACTGCAACGGCAATTCCTTCCGGAATATTGTGGATTGCAATTGCCACTGTGATAGGAATTGCAATGTCCAGCGATTCCAAAGCCGAAGTGAAAGTTGCAACGCCTTCCGGAAAGTTGTGGATTCCAATAGACAGTGCAACCATAATCCCTGTTCGTTTCAAATTTGCTTCGCTTTGCATTTCTTCCACTCCGTGCGCTTCATGCGGATTCACCTGTTCGGGAATGGCAAAGTCAATAATATTGATCAGAATAATCCCTCCGAAAAAAGCCAGAATCAAATACAATGTTCCCAGTTTTTCCCCGAAAACATTCGACAATCCCGACAATGCAGTCGGCATCATTTCCATAAACGACACGTAAAGCATAATGCCTGCGGAAAATCCCAACGACAGACTGAGGAAGTTTTTATTGGTTTTTTTCGACAACAGAGCTATTCCACTACCAATACCTGTCGATAAACCGGCAATAGCAGTCAGGGAAAATGCGAATAATATATTTGAATCGGTTGGCATATAAGTTTTTACAGATAAACGAGATTCGGTTCACGATGAACGTTTATCTGTCTTGTTCATCGTGAACCGAATTTTTACCATGCAAACAAAGGATAATCTTTCATAATGGAATTTACTTTTGCCGCAACAGACTTAATTGCCGCATCGTTTTCCACATTGGAAAGCGCTGTATCAATCAGTTCTACAATCTCGCCCATCAACGATTCCTTGAGTCCTCGTGTTGTGAGCGCAGGCGTACCGAAACGCAAACCCGAAGTCTGGAAAGGTGAACGACTGTCGAAAGGCACCATATTTTTATTTGCAGTAATATCTGCGCTGACTAAAGCCTGTTCCGCCTGTTTACCTGTAAGGTTCGGGAATTTTGAGCGTAAATCAACTAACATCAAGTGATTATCCGTTCCTCCAGAAATGATTTTATAACCTTTATCTATTAATGCCTGCGCCATTGTCGCCGCATTTTTCTTCACTTGCGTTTGGTAGGTTACGTATTCCGGCTGCAATGCTTCATTGAAAGCAACGCCTTTAGCAGCAATAATATGCTCTAACGGTCCTCCCTGTATTCCCGGAAAAACAGCAGAATCCAGCAATGCCGACATCATTTTGATTTCGCCTTTTGGCGTCTTTTTCCCAAAAGGATTTTCAAAATCTTTACCCATCATAATCACGCCCCCGCGCGGTCCCCGCAAAGTTTTGTGCGTTGTTGAGGTAACGATATGAGCATGAGGCACAGGATTATTCAACAGTCCGGCGGCAATAAGTCCGGCGGGATGCGCCATATCAACCATGAAAATAGCGCCAATTTGGTCGGCAATCTTGCGAATACGCGCGTAATCCCATTCGCGAGAATAAGCAGAAGCTCCGCCGATAATCAATTTCGGTTTTTCGGCAAGAGCTGTTTTTTCAAGCTGTTCGTAATCAATTCTTCCGTCGGATTCTTTCACATTGTATTCCAAAGCTTTAAACATAATCCCTGAAAAATTGACGGGCGAACCGTGACTTAAATGACCTCCATGCGAAAGGTTTAGCCCAAGAAATTTATCGCCAGGATTGAGGCAAGCCATGAAAACAGCCATATTAGCTTGAGCGCCGGAATGAGGTTGAACGTTTGCCCATGAAGCGGAAAAAATCTGCTTCAGTCTGTCGATAGCTAACTGTTCAATTTCGTCAATAACCTGGCAACCGCCATAATACCTGTGTCCAGGATAGCCTTCGGCATATTTATTGGTTAAGACAGAACCAGCCGCAGCCATAACTTGTTCGCTTACAAAGTTTTCCGAAGCAATCAACTCAAGCCCTGACGTTTGTCGGCAACGTTCCCTGTCGATAATGCTGAAAATTAAATCGTCTTTTTTCATTTTTAGTTTTATCAAAATTTTTTTTTTTACAAAGGTACATGAAATTTTCGAATTACACACAAACAAACAAAAATTCTCTGGATTGCTTCAGGCTTTACCTTCGCAATAACGTTGCTTTGTTTGCGTCATTGCGAGCCGTTTACGGCGAAGCAATCCAGAAATTTACAGTGGAAAAGTAACTGTTTTTTCTCAATAAGAAAAATAATTTTTACAATCGCCTGTATTTTAGTTATTTATCCATTATTTAATATTTCTATTTGCTGGCGGATAGATTCTTCGTGAATTGCTTCCAAAACGGTTTTCATGAAATTTGTTTCCATACCTAACTGTTTTGCATGAGAGATAGTTTTTTCTAATATTTCGTCGTAGCGAACAGTTTGAAGCACAGGCATATTATGCTCTTTTTTATATTGTCCGATTTCTTTTGAAATCTGCATTCGCTTTGCTAAAATCGTCAGCAGTTCATTATCAATCTCATCAATTTGACAGCGCAATTCTGTTAGATTTTTTGTTGTATGTTCCGTATCGCGTATAACTAAAGTCTTCAATATATATGACAAGACTTCAGGCGTAATCTGTTGCTCCTTATCGCTCCATGCACTATCGGGATTGCAATGCGATTCAATAATTAAACCGTTATAATTCAAATCCATAGCCTGCTGCGACAGTGGCGAGACTAATTCCCTTTTACCTCCAATATGACTTGGATCGCCAATCAGTGGAAGATTTGGTATCCGCCGTTTCAGTTCAATAGGGATATGCCATTGAGGTATATTGCGATACAGTTTTTTTTCATACGAGCTGAATCCCCTGTGAATGGCAGCAATTTTCCTGATACCTGCATTATAAATACGTTCGATAGCGCCAATCCATAATTCCAAGTCGGGATTTACAGGATTCTTAACCATTACAACACCGTCGAAACCATTAATTTTCAATGTATCAGCAATTTCCTGAACGGCAAAAGGATTGGCGGAAGTTCTGGCTCCTATCCATAAAATATCTATATCGTATTTAATTGCTTCATTAACATGATTTTGAGTAGCCACTTCCGTAGCAATATACATGCCTGTTTCTTTTTTTACAGTCTGCAACCATGGCAACCCTGTTTCTCCAATGCCTTCAAAACCACCGGGTTTGGTACGCGGTTTCCAAATACCTGCCCTGTATATTTTTATGCCGCTATTAGCTAACTCTTTAGCTGTTCTTACTGTCTGTTCTTCTGTTTCTGCGCTGCAAGGACCTGCAATAACAAGAGGTCTTTGCTTGCTAACTCCCTGTAATAAAATTGATTCTAAATTCATAATTCAGTTTTTTTCCTTATATTCTCCTAAAATTCTGAAGTCTCTTGTCAGTGGACGAATAGCGTCCAAGCCCTGTTTATATTTTAGTAAACTTTTGAAAGTTAAATCCACATAAAACAAGTATTCCCATTCTCTGCCAATAATAGGAAGCGATTGGATTTTTGTTAAGTTCACATCATAAAAAGACAATATAATCAATACCTTAGATAAACTTCCTTCCGTGTGCGGAAGCGTAAATACCACCGACGATTTATTGATTTCAGAATCTTTCAGCATATCATCGGCTAACCATTGGTTTGCAAGTAAAAGAAAGCGCGTGAAATTTCGTTTATTTGTTTCAATACCCTCTTTTAAGATTTTAAGACCGTATAATTCAGCGGCATAGCGGCTGCAAATAGCGGCATGTCCTTTCTGCTGTTTTTCGGCAATCATTCTGGCGCTCGAAGCCGTATCGCTTTCCTCTACAATTTTAACGTGAGGTAAAGTATTCAGATAATCAGCGCATTGCATCAAAGCTATCGGATGCGAATTTACTTCTGTAATCGTTTCCAAAGAATCTTCGGGAAGCGCTGCTAAAACGTGAGAAATACGGATTTTCTGTTCGCCGATAACCGATAAATTACTTTCGCGAATAAGTTCATGATTCTGCAACAAGCTACCGGCAATAGTATTTTCAATTGCCATGATACCAAGTAAGTTAGGTTCTCTTTTAACTGCCAGAATCACATCTTTAAAATTATTACAGGGAAGAATATCAATATCATTTTCTTCCTGTTCTTTAAAATATTCGCGGGCGGCGATTTCATGATAAGCGCCCGCAACTCCCTGTATAGCTATCGTTTTCATCTCGTCCATTTTAAGTTATAAAAAAAATCCCGTCGTTTTTTAGACAGGACTTCATATTTTTAATTTGTTATGAAATCAGAAATCAACTGCAAAAGTAGTATTTATTTTGTGAAAAACAATGATTTGATTGATTTAAAATAAAAAATACGGGAAATAAAAAAAAATGCAACAAAATTTGATTGTTTATCAAAATATTTTACTTACCTTTGTCCCCGCATTTGAGTTCTTTTTGAACAGTTTTATTTCTTTTTTCGAGTTCCTATTCGTTTTAGTACTAAGTCTGCGATAATCCTCATCTGAAAAATTTATTATTATTTTATTTACATTTTTATTTTTTTAAAGAATGAATATTTTTATTGCAGGGCTGAGTTTCAAAGTAAACGATGCCGATTTGGCGAATCTTTTTGAAGAGTACGGAACTATTACATCCGCTAAAGTTATTACTGACCGCCAAACAGGAAGATCCAAAGGATATGGATTTGTAGAATTGGAAGACAACGAAGCAGGCGAAAAAGCTATTGCAGAGTTGAATGGCGCCGAATACGACGGAAGGACTATTTCTGTTTCAGAAGCAAAGCCAAAAGAAGAACGTCCAAGACGCGAATTTGGAGGCAACAATCGTGGCGGTGGTGGCGCCCGTCGCAACAGATATTGAATTATAAAACAGTTCTTTTTCCGGTGCTTTTAACGATAAATTGCTTAAATCAGTATGATAAGAGGTATATTTCGATTAAAAAACAAACACGGTAAAGAACGGCTTTTAAAACGTAGATCTTTTTATCTTTTGCTCGGTTTGATATTAGGTATATGTATTTCCATATCCTTTTATCAAACCGTTGTTTATTTTTCTTCCGACGAATCATGCTCTATGTGTCACGTACATCCGCAAGCTACTGAAAGCTGGAAATTATCCAAACATGTAAATAATTCCAGCGGAACGAAAGTTCATTGTGTAGATTGTCATCTTCCTCCGAAGAATCACACGTGGAAACATTATTCGGCTAAATTCTGCATGGGCATAAAAGACGCCTGGTCATATCTCGTTAAAGACAGCGCCGATTTTGACTGGAACAGGGCGGCTGAAATAGAACAGGCTGTGAAATATATTCCCAACGAATCATGTAAGGAATGTCATACCAATCTTTTCCCTGAAAAAATGAGCGCGGATGCCATTACTGCCCATCTTTATTACGAAGAAAATGAAAAAAAACTGAACCTCCAGTGTATCAACTGCCATCTTGATGCAGGTCATTACAAGCCGGATTTCAAGCATGAGAAGATGACAGCTCTTCCGGTTAGTAAAAACAGCGCCGATACAGCTTCGCTTTATACGGCAGCTACACAAATTAACGCTTTTGAAAATTTCACGGAACACATACCCGATACGCATGTTTCTTTTGAGATGATTGCCATTAATGGCGGCTCATTCCGCATGGGCAGTCCAACAGATGAGCCATTCGGAAAAGAAGACGAGAGACCGGTTAGAACAGTGACCGTAAGTTCATTTTTCATGTCGGAAGTAGAAGTAACGTGGGATATGTATTGGGCATTTTATGCCAAAACGATGAGCGAAGGACGCACGCCGCCAGCAAATGTTTTCGCAAATAATAGCCGTCCTGATGTTGACGCGGTTTCAGGACCAACGCCGCCCTTTGGATTTCCCGATCAGGGGTGGGGTGGGGGAAGCCGTCCTGCCATTACGATGACGCACTATGCAGCAGAAACATTTTGCCAGTGGTTATCCATAACAACGGGAAAAAAATATCGCCTGCCAACTGAAGCCGAATGGGAATATGCAGCGCGAGGTGGTACGCAAACGTCCTATTTTTTTGAAGGAAATCCGAAAAAGTTTTCAAATGAAGGCTTTTGGCGGAAGTTTTTCAAAGCAGATGGCGAACCAATTTCGTCGTATGCCATTTATATCAATAACAGCAAAAACAGAACGCATGAACCTGATAACGTTAAAGCAAATCCTTTCGGATTAAAAAATATGCTGGGCAACGTTATGGAATACTGCGCCGATAAATACGATTCACAGGCTTATGGCAAAACGGGAGAAAACGTAACTAATCCATTAGTTACAGAAGGAACAGAATGGGTAGTACGCGGAGGAAACTATACTTCCGACGCATCTGATCTTCGCTGTGCCGCACGCAGTTATACACAGCACGACGCATGGTTAAAAACCGATCCTCAACAGCCTAAAAGCATCTGGTGGTATTCGGATATACGCGGCATTGGATTCAGGATTGTATGCGATCAAAAATAAAAACAAATTTTCCACTTCAAAACGTTGAAAAAAATTGCACAATTGTAAAAAAATAACTACTTTTGCTGCCTCAATCACAAAAACGGAAAGATGCCGGAGTGGTCGATCGGGCCGCACTCGAAATGCGGTGTACGGGTAATTGTACCGGGGGTTCGAATCCCTCTCTTTCCGCAATAAACGTTAGTAAACAGATACTTGCGAATAAGCAGGACTAAAAAAGGGACTTTCTTTTGGGGCAAAACAAAAAAGCAGCCCGCAATCTTTCGAAAACAGGCTGCCAAAACACATGGTTTTCAAAGGTATCTTTTTTTAAAATATAATACAAGCAATACAACCCACGTAATAATACCGATGCCGACAATAATCCACAACTCCTTGAATAGGCTTGGAATCTGTTTCTTTTTTTTCATCAGTCGTATTACTTATTGAAGTATCGACATTTTATCCTGTTTTTTTGCTCAAAATCGACCTTGATGGCAGGTTTTTTGTCAAAGAAAGAATATGCGCCCAAAGCGGCAATCCGGTTTGTAAGGAAGTTGTAAATGCCGCACTAGCGGGAATGTTCAATATCGCAAATATTTTTCAGTTCATCATTAACAGTCTAAATAACAGATCGTTTGCGAAAAAAGATTTTATCCCGTAGAGTCATTAAAAGATTATTCATATTGCTTTTTATTTCCGTAACGATGCGGATACCTTCGCTAAAAAGCGTTTCAAAAAGCGAGGTGGAAATGTACCCCTGTCGCCCAAAAATTTTCCAAACAGTTTCTTTTTCAGTACATTAAACACATCGAAG